>JAEZMI010000115.1 GCA_023414975.1 Pseudomonadota bacterium
CCCCGGCCTCGTGCTCCTTCAGGATCCCGATGATCTGCTCCTCGGTGAAGCGGCTGCGCCTCATGTTCTGGTCCTCTCATTGGGCCAGAACGAACTTCAAGCTGGATTAGCCGGGAGGGGCAACGTCAGATGTTGTGGGCGAGAACGAAGGTCAGCGTCACGAATAGCACAGGGCGCACGCTCGCCATGTTGAATACGCCGCTTAAGGAATGTCGCTTGTCGACTGTCTGGCCGGGAAAGTCCGGCACCTTTAGCAGCACCCATAAGATCAGGATCAGCGTCAGGACGGTCATTAGTCCGAAACAGGCCCGCCAGCCGATCGCGTTGCCGATGAAGGTGCCGGCGGGGATTCCGAGCGACAGGGCGAGCGGCGTGCCAACCATGGCGACGGCGATGGCGCGCCCCTTCAAATGCTCCGGCACCATCCGCGCCGCATAACCGGCGAGCAGCGCCCATAGGAGGCCGGCCGAGACACCGGCCACGAACCGCGCCCCCATCGTCAGTGCGTAGTTGCCCGACACCGCCGTCACTGTGTTGGCGATGGCGAACCCGACGATGGCGGCGAGCAGCAGCGGGCGGCGGCGCATCCCTTGAGTCGCCGCCGTCAGCGGAATGGCTGCCACCAGCGAGCCGATGGCATAGATCGTCACGAGCTGACCGGCTAACGCCTCGGAGACCGACAGGCCGGCGCCGATCTGCGGCAGAAGACCGGCAGGCAGCGCCTCGGTCAGGATGGTGATGAACCCCGCCGTGGCCAGCGCCAGCAGCGCAGAAAGGGGGAATGCGTCGGAGGCGACGCTATGTCCGCTTTTCGCACCCGATGGATGTTCTCCTGTCGTCGTCATCGCTCCGCCTGTCTGATTGGAGGCGAGCGGTATTCGGCCGTTCGGCACGCAAGCCGGTCGCCGGCCAAGGGTTTGGGGAGGATGATAGTTTCTCTGGCCTGTCGCGATAATCAGGCTACAATTCGGAACATATCGGACATTGACGTCCGCAATGGGTTCGATGGATGGACAATCTCGGTTCCCTCAACGCCTTCGTGCAGGCGGCGGAGACGCGCAGTTTCACGGCGGCGGGCAGGCAACTTGGCGTGTCGTCCTCAGCCATCGGCAAGTCCGTCGCGCGGCTCGAAGAGCGCCTTGGTGTGCGGCTGTTTCATCGTTCGACCCGCACCGTCACCCTGACGCCGGAAGGCACTCTCTTCCTCGAACGCTGCCGCCGCATCTTCTGCGAGATCGAGCAGGCTGAGATGGAGTTGGCGCAGACCCAAAGCGCGCCGCGCGGCAAGATCAGGGTCAGCGTGCCGCTGGTCGGAATGCTGATGATGCCGACGCTCTCCGCCTTCATGTGTGCTTGGCCGGACATTGAACTCGACCTCGATTTCACCGACCGGCTGGTCGACGTGATCGATGAGGGATTCGACGCGGTGATCCGCACGGGCGAGGCGAGCGATTCTCGGCTGATGACGCGGGTACTCGGCAGCTTCACCTACAGGCTTGTGGGTGCGCCGGAGTATTTCGAGGCGCACGGCATTCCCGAAAAGCCGGCCGATCTGGCTGCGCATCGCTGTCTACACCACCGCTATCCGAGCACCGGCAAACTGGAGGAATGGCCGCTGTCCGGCCGAAAGAACGCAACCGCAATCGATCTGCCGACCGCCGCCACATCGAGCGCGATCAAGCCGCTTGTTTATATGGCCGAACGTGGCCTCGGCATCGCCTGTCTGCCGGACTTCGCCGTCCGCGAGCAGGTCGAGGCCGGAACGCTGATGAACGTCATGGACGGTGCGCTCACACATGCAGGGACGTTCCGCATCATCTGGCCGTCGAGCCGTCAACTCTCACCCAAGATCCGTGTTTTCGTGGATTTCATGGTCGAGAACCTGTTTGAGGAAAGATTGATTACCTGATGTAACTGGTCTCATGCCGCTGCTCGGAAAAGCAAGTTGAGATGGTTGCCTGCCCCCGCAACCAACTCGACTTGCGATGCCAATCGCGTGGATCAGCCGCCCAACCGGGCGGCTTTTTTGCGTCCGCGCGGTCGGGTGTTCACCCCTCCCGCGACCGGGTCGCGATTGGCCCGCCCCTGCTCGGGCGGCTTGAGCCCCCTGCCGTCTACTCAAGCGCGATGCGGTAGATCGCCCCATCGCCCCATGTCGCGGTCAGCAAGGACCGCCCGTCCGGCGCGAGAACCAGGCCGACCGGGCTGGCGAGGCCGTCGGCGATGGCGCGTGAGGCGCCATGCATCAGCACTTCGCGCACCGTCGATCCACCGTAATCCGTCACGAAGACGCGGCCATCGGGCGCCAGCACGATCCCCGCGCCGGGCGCGCGGAAATCCTGGCCGGCTTCGATACGCGTCCCGTCCGGGCGGACGATGGTGACGCCGCCGGCGATGTTGGCGACGACATGGCCGCCATCGGGCGTCTGCACCGCGCCCACCGGGGTGTTGAGACCCCCGATAAGCGGCGCGACGCGCTCCTCGCCCGTGACCACGAGGATTTCGTTGGTCCGCCGGTTGGCGATCAGCAGGCGGCCCGATCGATCGAAACCGATGCCGGCCGGCGTGGCGAGGCCGGTGACATAGACCGAACGCCGGCCGTCGGCGGTGAAGCGGTAGATTTCATCCCGCGCGTAAGAACCGACATAGATGGCGCCGTCGGGGCCGACCGCGAGGCCCGCCGGGCCGGACAATCCCTCCGCGAAGGTGGAGCGCCGGCCATCGGGCGCGATCCGTGAGATGCGGCCGGCGCTCCATTCGGCAATGTAGAGATGTCCCGTGCGGTCGAAGCCCATGCCCACCGGCGCGCTGAACCCGTCCCAGAGCCTGGACGGTGCGACAGGTGCCGCGCGGACGGGACGGGACAGGGTGGCGGCGGCGACCGGCAACAGGGCCGCCCGGCCCAGCAGGCTGCGGCGATCGAGCATCATGCCGCGTCCTCCCGGCCGGGGACGTCCCTCGCGGCGAACACTTCCTTTGCCGCGAACAGGCCGTTCAGCGCGGCGGGGAAGCCGGCATAGACGGCCATCTGCATGAGGATCTCGACGATCTCCGCGCGGGTGAGCCCGACATTCAGCCCGGCCTCGACATGCACCTTGAGCTGGGGCGCGGCATTGCCCATGGCCGCGAGCGCCGCGATGGTGGCGATCTCCCGCGACCGGAGGTCGAGCCCCGGCCGGCTGTAGATGTCGCCGAACGGAAACTCGAACAGATAGGTGGCGAAGTCCGGCGCGATGTCGGCGAGAGCGGCGACCACCATGTGGCCGGCCTCGCCATCGATGTCAGCGAGCGCGCGGCGCCCGCGCTCCAGCCGGCTTTCGCCGGCGTTCGGGAAGGGGTGCGTCATAGTCTTTCATCCTCTGTTCCGTTTCGGCGTAGCCGCCGATCTTGGTATCGAGGACGAGAAGGCAGGCGTTCAGCTCGTCGATATGAGCCCGCACGCGCGCGCGATGCTGCTCCAGCAATTCCCGGCGCTCGGCTTCCGTGCCGGCGCCCCGTTCCCGCAGCGCCGCGTAGCGCAGCATCTCCCGGATCGGCATGCCGGTCGTCTTCAAGCGGCCGAGAAACGCGATCCATGTCAGGACCGAGGCATCGTAGTCGCGGCGGCTGGACCGGTCGCGGTCGGCATAAGGCAGCAGCCCGATCCGCTCATAATAGCGCAGGGTGTGGGCCGTCAGTCCCGAGCGTTTCGCGAGCTCTCCGATCTTCATGCGCACCTGTTTCTCATCACGACGCAGGAGAAGCTACGAGTTCGAGCGCGCTCCACGTCAAGAGGCATTCGCCTCTCCGGCGATTGCCGCCCCCCCCGCCCTGCGCGCGAGGCCGTCAGTGGCCCTAGGGAGGAGGACGAGGTCAATGCCCACCCTGCATTGCAGCCGGAGTTCCATCCCGCCTAGTCGCCTTCATCGACGGCACGGCGATCTGCCAGGCAAGCGCGATGACCGCGATCACGGCGATCCCCGCGCCGACCGGGGCGAGCGACGGCAGTCCCCAGGCGCCGATCGCCACGCCTCCGATCCCCGAGCCGACCACGACGCCAGCATTGAAGGCCGCAATGTTCATGCCCGAGGCAACGTCCATGGCATGCGGCTGGTGGCGCGCGGCCAGCATCAGGATACGCGACTGCAGCGGCGGGATCGCACCGTAGGTGGTTAAACCCAACAGCGCGACGAACCCGACCATCGCGATAGGCTGGCGGAGTGTGAAGGCGATCAGCACGAGGGACAGCACGATCCCGACCAGAAGGATGACCGAGGCGCGGTCCATGCCCTGGCTGTCGGTGAGACGACCCCCTAGAACATTACCGACCGCCGCGCCAAGCCCGTAGGCGAGCAGCGTCAGGCTCGCGGTCTCCACGCTGACATGGGTGACTTGCAGCAGGATCGGCGAGACGAAGGTGTAGAGCGCGAAGGAGCCGGTATAGGAGAGCATCGGGATGCTCGCCCCGGCGAGAAGCCGGCGATCGAAAAGGACGCCGAGATCGCTGAGGCCCGCGCCCTTGGTCGCGGCTTCGCCCGATCCAACCGGCATCAGCGTGGCGATGCCCAGGCTGCCGATCAGGCCGCAGGCGGCGATGACGATGAAGATCATCTGCCAGTGCAGGATGGTCCCGAGCCATGTGCCGATTGGCACGCCGAGCGACATCGCGACCGTTACGCCGCCGAAAACCAGGGCCAGCGCCGCCCCCGCGCGCTCCGGTGCGACCAGTCGCGTCGCCACGCTGGAGGCGACGGCAAAGAAGACGCCGTGGGCGAGTCCCGACAGCAACCGGGCGAAAAGCAGCGGCGTGAGGCTATCTGAAAGACCCGCGATCACGTTGCCGGCGCTGAACACCAGCATGGCAGCGAGGATGAGATGCTTGCGGGACCAGCGGGCGGCAAGCGCCGTCAGGACCGGAGCGCCGATCACGACGCCCGCCGCGTAGGTCGTAACGGTCAGCCCGATCCGGGTGACATCGACGTGGAGATCATCGGCCATCGCCGAGACGAGACCGATGGTGATGAACTCGGTGAAGCCGACAGCAAACGCGCAGAGCGAGAAGATATAGATGACGGGGGGCATGGGTCCGACCTTTCCTTAACGGCCGGCCTTCTCCTTGCGGGACATCGGAAACCGGCAGGCGCAATGGGTTCGGCGGCACATTGGGCTTTGCCCAGATAGAAAAAAGGTGCATAATGGGAGAACACTTACGGCGTTCTGGAAGAAATGGTTCGCAACCTCGACGATCTGGCGGTGTTCGTCCGTGTGGCCGAATGCGGCGGCTTCTCGGCCGCCGCCCGCGCGATGGACCTTGCGCCCACCACCGTCAGCAAGCAGATCGCCCGGCTGGAGCGGCAGCTCGGTGCGGCCTTGTTCGAGCGTAATACCCGCCGACTGAAGATCACCGAGGAAGGCCGCGCCGTGGCCGAGCGGGCACGCGCCGCTCTCGCCTTGCTCGATGAGGCCGCCGAGATCGCCCGCACCGGATCGGGCGAACTGACGGGCACGATCCGCGTGACGGCTCCTGTTCCGTTTGGCGGGCGCTACGTGGCGGCGGCCATCGCGGCTTTCCGCAAGCAGCATCCGAAGGTCGGCTTCGAATTGCACCTGACCGACCGTATCGTCGATCTTTACGCAGACGACATTGATGTCGCGATCCGTGTGGGCAAGCTTGCTGATTCCCGCCTGATCGCGCGGCGCGTAGCAGACAACCGCCGTATCTTGGTCGCGGCGCCCGATTATCTGGCTGAGCGAGGTATGCCAAAACACCCACAAGACCTCGCCGGCCACACCTGCCTGCTCATCGCCTACCCTGGGCTGCGCAACATTTGGACGTTGCACAACGATGGAACGACGATCGAAATGGCCGTGTCGAGCGACTTGGCGACCGACAGTGGCATCACCTTGAAGACATGGTGCGTCGCGGGGCTCGGCATTTCCCTGCGCGAGCTTTGGGATGTGGCCGACGAATTGAAGGCAGGGCGACTGGTACACATCCTGCCAGGCTGGAAGGAAGAGGCCAGCCCGATCAGCTTTGTCCGTCCCAAGCGCGAACCCGTACCGAAGCGGATCGACGCTTTCGGCGATTTCCTGGCTCAGATCTGGCGCTCGCCGCCGTGGGAGGCGTGATGTGAAAATGGGCCGCATCACCTCGCCTCCCGCGGCGACCCCGCGCGTCACGCGGCGGTGAAGCCGTTGTCGACGAACAGATGCGCGCCGTTGACGAAACTTGCCTCGTCGCTCGCGAGAAACAGGGCGGCGCGGGCCACCTCTTCCGGCTCGCCGATCCGCCCCTGCTGCATCGCGAGCGCCGCGTCGGAGACGTCCACGCCGAGGCGGGACAGTTCCTCCACCTCCCGCAGGCCGTGCGGCGTGCGGATGAAGCCGGGGCACACCGTATTGCAGCGGATCCCCCGGTCGCGGAATTCGACCGCGATGGCGCGGGCAAACTGGTGGCAGGCGCCCTTGGTCGTGTCGTAGAGCACCTCCATCGGCGTCGCCGCCACGGCCGATATGGAGGAGGTGCAGACGATGGAGCCGCCGCCGGCCGCGATCATCTGTGGCAACACGGCGCGCGTCATGAGGAACATGGAGCGCACATTCACCGCGTGAAGCCACTCCCATTCCTCCAGCGTCGTGTCCAGGAACGGCTTGATGACGATCGAGCCCGCATGGTTGAACAGCACCGTGACAGGGCCGTGCCGCCCGGTGGCGGCGGCGACCGCCTCCGTCACCTGGGCTTCGTCCGACACGTCGGCGGCGATGAAGCTCGCCGTGCCGCCGGCGGCGAGGATTTCGCCCACCGTCGCCTCGCCCGCCGCCGCGTTGCGGTCGATGACGCAGACCGTCGCCCCCTCCGCGGCGAACAGCCGGGAGGCCGCGCCTCCCATCCCCGTCGCCCCGCCCGAAATGATCGCGACCTTGCCTGCCAGTCGTCCGGCCATGAAACGCTCCCGTTCAGTGTCTGCTGGAAAAAGGCGGCGCGGCAGAGGCGCCGCGCCGAAGGATACGCCGCGGAATGGCGCGGCGGCGCTTCACGCGTCACCGAGCGGACGGCCCCGCGTGCCGCCGGAGACAGCGAATTCCTCCTCAGGCGAGAGAACGAGACGGTGGCGGCGGTAAAACGCGAAATAGGCGAGCCCGACAAGGTACCACACAGCCGCCGCGACCGCCGCCCAGCGGTAGAGCGGATCGAGGAACTGGTAAGCCAGCGTCACCGCGCAGATCAGCACCGTCGCATAGGCGCCGAACCGGCCGAGCGGGCTCACGAAGGGCCGGGCAATCGTCGGATAGAGGCTGCGCAGGCGCAGGAAGGAGATGCTCTGCAGAATGTAGGACACCATGCCCGCGAACACGATCATGCTCACCAGGAAGCCGCCCATGAAGGCGACATTGTCCTTGCCGCCGAGGAACCACACCACCAGCAGCATGCCCAGCGCCATTGCCGACCCGGCGGCGAGCGCGATGTTCGGCGTCTGGGTGCGCGCGCTGGTGACCGACAGCCCGGTCGGCAGATAGCCCGCGCGCGACAGCGAGTAGACGTTGCGGCCCGAGGCGAAGGAACCCGCGAAGAAACTGGCCGCCAGCCCCAGCACCGCGACGGCGGCGAGCAGCTTGGCCCATCCATCGCCGAAGATATGGCGGAAGCCGTCGAGCAGCGGCTCGCCGGAACTGCCGAGCGCATGCGCTCCCGGCAGCGTCGCGGCGCCGAAGAACAGCACCCCGAGGGCCAGCAGGATGAGCGTGACGATGGACAGGATCAGCGCGCGCGGCATGTCGCGCGTCGGATTCTTCGCTTCCTCCGCCGTGAGCGGCAATTGCTCGACCGCGAGGAACATGTAGACGGCGAAGGGCAGCGACAGCATCACGCCGGTGAAGCCGAAGGGCAGCCACGGCCCGTTCCCGTCCGCGATGAGAGCCCCGTCCGGCGCGATGTTCAGCGCGTTGCGGGCGAAATCGACATGGGGAATGGCGACGAGGAAGAAGAAGACCAGCACCAGCATGGCCGCGACCGTCACCCACACCACGACGCGCATCGAGAGCTCCAGCCCCCGAATTGAAAGGCTCAGCATGACGGCGTAGCCCGCGATCCACCACAGCGGCAGCCAGCTGTCGGGCGTGCCGAAAATGGCGCTGAGATAGGCGCTCATGAAGAACATATTGGCCGCGGGGGCGAGGACGAATTCGATATTCTCCGCGAGGCCGGTGGTGAAACCGCCCCATGGGCCGAGCGCGGTGCGCGCGAAGGAGTAGGCGCCGCCCGTATGCGGCAGGGCCGCGCTCATCTCGCCGATGGAGGAGCACAGGCAGATATAGAGAAACCCGATAATCCCCGTGGCGACCAGCATGCCGCCGAAGCCGCCTTGGGCGAGGCCGAAGTTCCAGCCGGAATATTCTCCGGCGATGACCGCGCCCACGCCCATCATCCACAGGGTAAAGAGCCCTGCGTGGCGCTTGAGCTGGCGCCTCTCGAAATAGCCGTCGCCGACCGGCTGGTAGGTCACCCCGCCCGTCGAGGGGGCAGCGCTCACCGCGTCCGTTGTCATGTGTGTTCCCCGGATGGAAGGGCTTGCCTTGCAGCCCGATTTGTTGGCACGCTCATTGTCCGGGCAGCCCCCCGGCCCCGCCTATATCCCCAAAGAGATAGATCGGGCTCCACCGGGGCGGGGAGCCCCTACATGCAAGGCCGATGAACGCCTCCGCCCTCCCCTCCGACAGCTGGAGCGCCGCCTGGAACGCCGCAACGCCGGAACTGGTCGCGCGGATCGGCACGCCGGATTTCGCGGCGGGCCTTTCGGGCGCGCTGGCGTCGCTCGCGCCGTTCGATCTCGACTGCGTTTTCGCCTATCCGGGCCAGGCCCGCCCCCGCTTGCTGCATGACGGGCTGAAAGGCATTTCATCCGCCCCGGTGATGCGGAACTATATGGACGCCACCTATCTGCTCGACGCGGTCTACACATCATGTCTGCGCCGGGTGCCGACCGGCCTCTACCGCCTGTCGGACCTCGCGCCGGATGCCTTCTTCGAGGGCGAGTATTACAACCGGCCCGACGTGCATCCCTGTATCTCCATGGAGAGCGGGGCGCTCGCCGAGGAAGTCGTGTTTCTCGTGCCCGTCGGCCGCGGCGTCTATCTCGCCTATTCGCTGATGCGGCAGAACGCCAGCGGTCCGTTCTCCGAGGAGGAATTCGGCCGGCTCCTCACCGTCACACCGCTCGTTACCGCGATGATGGCCAGTCATTGGCGGCATGTGGGCGAGGTGGACGATGCCTCGCCCGCCCGCCACTCGCCCGCCCCGGCCCCGGAGGAGGCGATGGAGATCGCCTTCCGCACCTTCCTGCCGAACCGTCTGACGCCGCGCGAGCAGACCATCGTCAGCCTCGTTCTTCGCGGGCACTCCAGCCTGTCCATCGGCAATCTTCTGGACATAGCCGAGGGCACGGTGAAAATTCACCGCAAGAACCTCTACGCCAAGCTCGGCATTTCCAGCCAGACCGAACTGTTCAACCTGTTCCTGAAGCACGTTCTCGGCGAGACGACGGACACGGGCCAGCCGTGAGGCGGCGGGCCCGGAAGCACGAGCCGTCCAGCGAGCGGCGCCCGATCTTGGCTGTGCGGCCCGCTTTCTCCGACCGGAGCAAGCGCCGACCTGCCTGCACGGCAATCAGGCTGGTAACACGTGCTCCCGCGTCATCCTCTAGCGGGTCAGGATTTGCGACGGCGTCTTGCCGAAGAGCCGCTTGAACGCGGCGATGAAGGACGAGACGTCGGCGTAGCCGACGGCGAAGGCCGCTTCGGTAACGCTCGCCCCGCCCGCGAGGTGCTCCAGGGCTGCCTGCAGTTTGAGATGCTGGCGCCACCGGCCGAACGTCATGCCGGTCTCCTTCAGGAAAAGCCGGGCCGCCGTCCGCTCGGTCAGCGCGGCCTCGGCCGCGAGGGTGGCGAGCGTCGCGTTGCATGCCGGAGCGGCCAGCAGGCGCTCGGCGATCCGGCGCAGCCGGGCATCGGCCGGTTCCGGGAGATAGATATTCATCGGCGCGAGCCTCGGCAGCCGGTCGCGCAGCACCGCGATCAGCCGGGCTTCGGGGCCGGTCGGCGGGTAGTTGCCACCGAAGGAGGAGGCGGCAATCAGCAGTTCATCCGTAAGGCGGTCCACCGCGACGGCATGCACCCCCGCCGGCAGGTCGACCAGCCCCGGCTCCGCATAACAGGTGGTCAGCCAGAACGGCGCCTTGCTGGCGATCCGATGCTCGACGCCCGGCCCGATCCAGACCGCCCTCTGGGGCGGGATGACGAAACGGGCGTGGCGGGTCAGCACGCTGAGCGCGCCGGCGCTGACATGGATGAGCTGCACCCGCCTGTGGCTGTGCCAGGGCACCTCGATCCGGTCATGGCGGTCCGCGAGCACGAACACCGGCCGCGGCGTGGCGTCCGGATCGACCAGATTCCGTTTTGGCTGTTTTACCCTATCGATTGACATAATAAGGCGAGGCTACCGCACGCGCTCCCGCTAAGTCTCGATCATTCGACGAGACAGGAGCAAGACGCATGAAGATCGTGGTTCTCGGCAAGGGCCATATGGGCGGGCCGCTCGCGGCTCTTTCCCGCAAGGCGGGACATGAGGTCGCCTCGTTCGGCCGCGAGGGGGCGCCGGTTGCCGCCCTCGCGGGAGCCGACATCGTGGTGATTGCCACGAAATACCCGCAGGCCATCGAGCTCGTCGGCAAGCCCGCCGTGACGCAGGCGCTGGCGGGCAAGGTGGTCATCGACGTGACCAACCCGCTGGCCGACGATTTCATGAGCCTGACGGTCGGCCATACATCGTCCGCCGCCGAGGAAATTGCCGCCCGCCTGCCCGGCGCGCGGATCGTCAAGGCTTTCAACACCGTCTTCGCGGCGGTGCTCGCGGCGCGCGCCGAGGGGCAGCCGGTGTCCGTGCCGGTCTTCGTCGCGGGAGACGAGGGCGACGCCGTGGACACGGTGGTCGCGCTCGTGGAAGCCTTCGGCCTTAAGGCCGTTCGCGCCGGCGGGCTGAGGAACGCCCGCTATCTGGAGCCGATGACCGAACAGCTCATCCAGCTCGGCTACGGGCTCGGCATGGGAGACCGTATCGGCTTCGGGATCGTGACGGCCGCCTAGGGCCTTGCGCCGGTCATGGCGTTGGAGGGAGGTTCACCGCTCGATGACGCAGTCGGATCGGATCGCGCGCTAGATCGCCGCGGGCGCTTCGCCACATGCGAAGACGCAAAAAGCCGGCAGTCGCGAAAGCCGGCCGCCGCCGGCGCTGCCAAGGTGGCGGACTTTCCGCGACCATGTCCAGAGCCGTAAAAACGTCCAACGCCGTAAAAGCGGCGTCCGGAGGAAGCTTCATGTCAGCATCGTCCGCGCCGGATCCATCCCGGACGACAACGCCCACGCGGGAGCCCGCCGGGCCATCGGCCGCCCGGCCCACCCTGGCGGTGATCGGCTCGCTCGCGCTCATCGGGGGCATCGTGCTCGTCGCCGCGGGCGCCTTCGCCTATACGGGCGGGTTTCTCTCCCCGGAACGCATCACCCCGACCAAGCTGGTGGACGCGCTGGCGCCGCCCGGCGGGCCCGCCCTCGGCCACCGCCGCAACCATGCGAAGGGCATCTGCTTCACCGGCACGTTCGACTCCAACGGCAATGGCGTCGCGCTGTCGACGGCGCCCATGCTCGCCGCCGGCCGCCACCCGGCGATGGGCCGCTTCAACCTCGGCACGCCCGATCCCAAGGCGCCGGATGCCACGGTGCGTGTGCGCGGCCTCGGACTTCAGATCGTCGCCGGCGGCGAGACCTGGCGTGCGGCGATGATCGACCCGCCCTTCTTCCCGGTGGCGACACCGCAGGCCTTCTTCGATCTTCTCACCGCCTCCCACAGCCCGGCGCCGGGAGCGATGAAGGACTTTATCGCCGCGCATCCCGAATTCGGCAATTTCGCCGGCTGGGCGGGCAGCGCCCCCTGGACGGCGAGCTACGCGCAGGACCGGTTCAACAGCCTCAACGCCTTCATCTTCACCGACGCCTCCGGCACGCCCCATGCGGTACGCTGGAGCTATCGGCCGCAGGCGAGCGTCACGACGATCGGCAAGGACGATCTCGAAAAACTCGGCCCCGACCATCTGGAACAGGAGATCGCAAGCCGCGTCGCGCAGGCCCCGCAGCGCTGGACCCTGGAACTGACGGTGGCGGAGCCGGGCGACCCGACGAACGACCCGAGCAAGGCCTGGCCCGAAGGTAGGCGCACGGTGGATGCGGGCACGCTGGTCGTGGAAAGGATCGAGCCGGAGCCCGACGGCCCCTGCCGCGACGTCAATTTCGACCCCACCATCCTGCCGAAGGGCATCGCCGTCTCGGATGATCCCTTCCCGGCCGCGCGCTCGGCCGCCTATGCGCGCTCGTTCAATCTGCGCACCTCGGAATGGCGCGACTATCCCTATCGGACGCCCGCCCCCGCCGCTGCCGCCCCCGCCAGCCCGTGAGGACATGATGAGCACGACGGACCCCTCGACGCTCACCACCTTTTCCCCACTTCAGCGGGCCCTGCATTGGCTGATGGCCGCGGGCATTCTCACCATGCTCTTCGTCGGCGTCGGCATGGTCTCCACCGTGACGCCGAAATATCTGCCTCTGGTGAGCTTCCACAAGACGCTCGGCATTCTGCTGCTGGTGCTGGTCGCGGTGCGGCTGGCGGTGCGGTTCACGAAGGGCGCCCCGCCCCTGCCCGCCGGCATGCCCGCGCCGATGAAGCTGGCGGCGCATCTGTCACACTATCTGCTCTACGCGCTGATGATCGCCATGCCGCTCATCGGCTGGGCGATGCTATCCGCCGGCGGCTACCCGATCGTGCTTCTCGGCGGCATCCAGCTCCCGCCCATCGTCCCGGCGGGAGACGAACTGCATGCGCGGCTGTGGAACGCCCACCGCTACCTCGCCTTCCTGTTCTTCGCCGTTGTGCTCATGCATCTCGCCGCGGCGCTGTTCCACGGGCTGGTGCGGCGCGACGGTGTGTTCACCAGCATGGCCGCGCTGACGCGCCGGCGCTGAACGCGAAATAGGCTGAGTTGAACCGCGCCGCCCACCCGCCTGCGCGGCAGCGTCAACCAAGCCGCGCGCGGCGGTTGGCGACCCAGCGGCCGATCATCCGGTCGGCGATGATGCCGAGAAAGGCGATGGCGAGACCAGCGGAGAGGCCCTTGCCGGGATCGGCCTGCGAGATCGCTACCTGAATCTGCTTGCCGAGATCGTTCGTGCCGACGAAGGACGACACCACCAGCATGGACAGCGCCATCATGATCACCTGGTTCACCCCCAGCA
>JAEZMI010000161.1 GCA_023414975.1 Pseudomonadota bacterium
GCCTTGGAGAGCGAGGTCTGGCGCGAGAGCAGCTTGGCGCCGTCCATGCGCACGAAGGCGAGCAGATTGCCGCCCTCGTCGACGATGTTGACGTTCTGCGGCACGCCCATCTCCGTCGCCTTGGCGACGGCGGCGGCGAGCATTTTCAGCGCGCCCTCATGGGTGAGCTTCAGGGCCGGGCGGGTGATCGGCATCAGGGCCTCGCTTCTTTGGTGGGACGGGACGTGCGGGTGGGCGACGCCCTCACTCGTCCCCCGGCACGCCGTAGGAGGGGGCGGTGGAGGGATCGAGCGCGCGGGTGACATAGGCGTCCATTTGCGGCACCCAGAGCGCCCAGAGGGCGGCGAACTCGGCCATGACGTCGCCGTCCGACCAGTCGATGCGCAGATCGGCCACCGGCCAGCCGACCGTGTCGACCAGCAGCATGCCGACCGAATGCACCGGGCCTTCCTCGCCGCCCGCCGCGACCGCCGCCTGCATGGCGGCGACGAGCCGGTCGCCGAGATGGGCCTCGGGCATCGCCTCGAAGGCGGCGATCATGGCGCCGGGCACCTCGGGCGAGGCCAGCAGATTGCCGGCGGCGGCGGCATCCGCGCCATAGGCGATGGCGTGGGTGCCGAGCGTCTTCGCGCCGGAATGGCCGGCGGCCGCGCCCTCGCGCCCGAGCACGACCACCTGCCGGTACGCGAAATGGGGGGAGGTCGCGCGCAGCCTTTCCAGCACCTCGGCCGCGGGCAGGCCCTGCGCCAGCAGGTCGAGCCCGCGCGGGCCGAGCATCGGGTCGGTGATGTTCTGCGTCGCCACCACGCCGACGCCCGCGCGGGCATGGGCGCAGCGCGCCGCCACCGCCGGGGAGGAGGAGGAGACGGCGATGCCGAACATGCCGGTGCGCCGGCAGCGGGCGGAGATGGAGAAGGTCACGCGCGCGGCTCCGGTCAGGCGGCGTCGGGGATGACGGCCGTCACCTCGATCTCGACCAGCCATTCCGGCCGGGCGAGCGCGGGAACGACGAGGCCGGTGGAGCAGGGGAACACGCCCTCCAGCCACTTGCCCATCTCGACATAGACCGCCTCGCGGTAGCGGATGTCGGTGAGGTAGACGACGATGCGGCAGATGTGGCTCATCTCGCTGCCGGCCTCCTCCAGCAGCATCTTGATGTTCTCCATCGCCTTGGCGGTCTGCTTGCCGGCGTCGCCGACATGCAGGCTCTCGCGCGTGTCGAGATCCTGCGCCACCTGGCCGCGCAGGAACACCATGGTGCCGCGCGCCACGACGCCCTGCGAGAGATCGTTGTTCAGCTTCTGCTCGGGGTAGGTCTGCTTGGTGTTGAACGGGCGGATGCGCTTGTGGGTCGGCATGGGGTTCTTTCCGGTTCAGGCGAGGCGGGGCGGGTTCAGAGGACGAAAGGGCGGCCGAGAAGGCCGGCGAGGCGGGTCATCATCGCGCCGGCGCGCGCGAGTTCGTCGCGGCCGATCCACTCGTCCGCCTTGTGGGCGCGGCCGATGTCGCCGGGGCCGCAGACGAGCGTGGGAATGCCGGCGCGGGCATAGAGCCCGGCCTCGGTGCCGAAGGCGAGGGTGACGGGCGCGCCGTTGTCGCCCGCCAGCATGGCGACGAGCCGGGCGGCGGGGCTGTCCTGCGGCGTGTCGAGGCCGGGATAGTCGCTGAGCGTGGCGACGGCGATCCCCGCCTCCGGCGCCTGCGCCACCAGCCGGGCGCGGGCCTCGCCGATGATGAGGGCGATGCGGGCGTTGAGCGCGTCGATGTCCGTGCCCGGCAGGGTGCGGGCCTCGAATTCCAGCGTCGCGCGGTCCGGCACGAGGTTGAGCGCGGTGCCGCCATGCAGCGAGCCGACATGCACGCTGGTCCAGGGCGGGTCGAAGGCCTCGTTCGTGTCGCCGCGCAGCGAGCGGCCGAGCACCCCGAGCCCGACGGTGATCTCGGCCGCCGCCTCCACCGCATTGGCGGCGCGGTTGAGCAGCGCCGAATGCCCGCCGCGCCCGGTGATGGCGAGGCGCCGGGCGAACTTGCCCTTATGGGCGCGCGCGACCTTGAGGGAGGTCGGCTCGCCGACGATGCACAGCGCCGGCGGCACGGGCAGGGCGGCGACCTGCGCCACCAGATCGGGCGCGCCGAGGCAGCCGAGTTCCTCGTCATAGGAGAAGCAGAGATGGACCGGCGCCTGCGTCGCCGCCTGCCGGAACAGCGGCACATGAGCGAGCACGACGGCGAGGAAACCCTTCATGTCGCTGCTGCCGCGACCATAGAGCCGGCCGCCGCGCTCGGTGAGCGTCCATGGGTCGCTCGACCAGTCCTGCCCCGCCACCGGCACGACATCCGTATGGGCGGAGAGGGCGATGCCGGGCCGGCCGGCGGGGCCGATGGTGGCCAGCAACGAGGCTTTCGTGCCGTCCGCATTGGGAATGCGGCGGGCGCTCACGCCCTCGGCGGCGAGATACGCCTCGATATAGTCGACGATGGGCAGGTTGGAGCGCGCGCTCTCGCTGGCAAAGGCGACGAGGTCGGCGAGCAGCGCCTCGGTGCGGGCGAGCGCCGCCGCGTCCGCGGGCAGGGTGGTGCCGGCGGCGGGGCTGGCGGCGACGGCCTCGATGCTCATGCCCCTAGGCGACCTTGAGGTGGTGATAGGCGCGGTTGGAATAGACCAGCGGATGCGTTTCGGCGGTTTCCAGCGCCATCACCTCGCCGGCGATGATGTGGTGCGTGCCGAAGGTGAAGACGCTGGCGATCTTGCAGTCGAAGCGGCAGAGCGCGCCCTTGAGCAGGGGCGCGCCGGTGTGCAGCGCGTCCCATTCGCCGAGGGCGAAACGGTCCTCGGCATGCTCGGGGATCAGCCCCGCGAAGCAATCGGCGACGCGGTGCTGGTCATGAGCGAGGATGTTGGCCGCGAACACGCCGTTCTCCATCAGCGTCGGCAGCACCCGCGAGGCCTTGTGCAGGCAGAACAGCACGGAGGGCGGCTCCATGGAGAGCGAACACAGGCTGGAGACGGTGACGCCGCCGCGCCCGGCGGCCCCGTCGGTCGTCACCACGGTGACGCCGGAGGCGGTGCGCCCCATGGCGCTGCGGAACTGGGCGGCGTCGATCCGGCTCATGTCCATCTCTCCCTTGGGGCCTCAGCCCTTGACCGGCTCGCCCATCACCTTGTCCGACAGGCCGGCGGCCTTGCGGACGAAGTCGAGCGGGCCGTCGAAATCGAACGAATTATAGACCGCGTTCAGGTGGTTGAAGTGCGGCGCCTGGGCGAACTGCACAAAGGTCAGCCGGTGGCCGGCATAATCCGAATTGAGCAGGTCGCGGGCGAAGGCGAGCAGCTTGCGCCGGTCCTCCGATTCCCACTGCTTGTTCAGCGAGTAGAACTTCTTCAGCCACTGACCCGAGCCCTCGGCCTCGAAGGCGGCCGAGTTCGGGGTGACGCAGATCTGGCCGCCGCACAGCTCGCGGGCGATGTGCATCATCGCCGGCAGGTTCGAGCAGGCGTGGACGCGGCCGGCATAGAGCATGGACTGGTTGGGCATGAGCAGCCCGCCGGGGCTCTTTTCCGCCAGCGTGATCGAGGCGGTGAGGTGGGCGTTGATGCCCTCGCGGTAGCAGACGAGATCGGCCAGCTTCTCGCGCACCGACTGAAGCTTATCGAGGCCGGTCTGCTTGGCGTTCCACATCGCCGCGCCGATCATCATGTCGGCGACATAAAGCAGGCGGTGCACATAGGGGAAGGCCGAGTAGCGGTGCAGCGTCGCGCGGATGTACTGCGCCGCCCTGGTGTGGCGGTAGAAGAACACGTTCTCCCAGGGGATCAGCACGTTGTTGAAGATGACGAGGGATTCGACCTCGTCGAACTTGTTGGCGAGCGGGTAGTCCTTCGGGTTGGTGCGGCCGGCGAAGGAGGAGCGGCAGATCTGCTTCACGCCCGGCGCGCCCATGTCGATGATGCCGCCCACCGCATAGTCGGACAGCTTCTCGTTGGACCAGGCGCCGACGGTCGGCTTCAGGAAGGCCTGGTCGGCGTAAGCGGCCGCGGTCTCGTACTTGGCGCCGCGGATCACGATGCCCGCATCGGTCTCCTTGACGACATGCACCATCATGTCGGGGTCCTGTTCCTGCGGGGGCAGGGAGCGGTCGCCCTTCGGATCGGTGTTGGCCGAAATATGGAAGATGTCGTTGTCGAAGATGTTCTGGACGTGCCGGTCGACATTGTCGGCGAAGCGCGGGTCGAACTCGGCGAGGACGTCGCGGCCGTCGATGAGGGACCAGACTTCGCCGATGGTTTCGTCGCCGACGCGGGTGACGACGCCGCCGATGTCCTGCATCACCGTGTCGACGGCGGTGATCTTGTCGGTCCAGTCCTTGGTTTCCCGCGGCGGCTTGTAGAAGATCGTGTTGCGCTTGTTGTCCTCAACATAGGTGAGGCGGTCCTGATACCGGGCCTCGTGCGCCATGTCGTACATGCGGGCGCGGACATCGACGATGGGCTTGAAGGCCGGGTGCTTGGTGACGTCCGTCACCCGCTCGCCGTCCATCCAGATTTCGCGGCCGTCCTGCAGCCCCTGCCGATATTCATCGCCTGTACGGATCATGTCGTGCATCCTTTTCCTGTGAGGAAATATTGTGCGAACGTGAAAGATCGGTAAAATATTTTCATTCGTTGTTCGGCATAGAAAAATCCAATGAACATATCCCTCCGCGCCCTGCGCTATGTCGTGGCGACCGCCGATTTCGGGAATCTCACCGAGGCCGCCCGGCATCTGAACGTCTCGCAGCCCTCCATCTCCGCCGCCATCGCCCAGTTCGAGGCGGATTGCGGGGTGCAGGTCTTCGTGCGCCACCATGCAAAAGGCGTGACGACCACGATCGCCGGCACGCGGATCATCAACGAGGCCCGGCTTCTGCTGAACCACGCCCGCGATTTCGGCCAGAATGCGCGCGCCATGGCCGACGAGGTGCGCGGCGAGATCACCATCGGCTGTTTCTGGACCATCGCCACCCACTTCATGCCGAGCCTGCTCTCGCGCTTCGCGGAGACCCATCCGGGCATCACCGTCGCGCTCGACGAGGGCGACCAGCAGCACATACTCGACGGCATCATCTCCGGGCGGACCGAACTCGCCATTTCCTACGAATTCGCGCGCCCGGAAGACGTGATGGCCGAGCCGCTGGCGGAGCTGCCGCCCTATGCCGTGCTGCACCCCGACCATCCGCTCGCCGCGCGCGAGCGCATCAGCCTGCTGGATCTCGCCGACGAGCCCTTCATCCTGCTCGACCTGCCGCATTCGCGGGACTACTTCATGAGCCTGTTCCGCTCGGTGGGCGTCGAGCCCCGCATCGCCTTCCGCTCGCGCGCCTATGAACTCACGCGCGGGCTGGTGGGGCGCGGGCGCGGCTACACCATCCAGAACGTGCTGCCGCGCACCCAGGTGACGCATGATGGCGGGCGCGTCGTCTCCATGCCGCTGACCGACACGCTGGAGCCGGTGCGCCTCGTGAGCCTGAAGCTGCGCCGGCAGGCGCCGCGCCCGGTGGTCGAGGTGTTCGCCCGGCACCTGAAGGCGAGCTTTTCGCCCGGCGGCATGTTCGAGCCCGGTACGCTCTCCCCGCGCGCCACGCTGCGCTGAGACCGGCGGGCGGCGCGCTCGATAGAAATTGCCGATGCACATCATCGGCAATCTGTCTGCCGCCTATGCGACTTTGCGGGCGTCCTGGCGTTGCCGCCCCCCGTCGCGTCTGGCTAGTCTCCCCGCGCGATTCCGGGGCAACAGGCGGGTACGGGCAGAAGCACGCGATGAGCGGACTGACGGTTCTCAGGGCGTCCGACTACAAGGTGACGCCGTGGAAGAATGGCGGGGGGATCACGCAGGACGTGCTGCTGCTGCCGAAGGGCGCCACGCAGGACGATTTCGACATCCGCGTCAGCCTCGCGCCCATCGTCACCGAAGGGGCCTTCTCGTCCTTCCCCGGTGTCGACCGGCATATCACGCTGCTGACGCGCGAGCGGCTCGACCTCGTTTTCGGGACGGAGAGCGTCACGCTGGCGCGGCTGGAGCCGCTGCATTTCGACAGCGTGCAGCAACCGGTCTCGCGGCTGCCGGACGGGGCGGTGCGCGTGCTCAACGTGATGACGCGCCGGGGGCGCTGGACGGCGCAGGTGATGCCCGCCTGCGGCGGCAAGGAGCCTCTGCTCGCCGTGCCCGAGGGCGGTCTCGTCGTGCTGCACGCCGTCACCGGCACCTGGCAGGTGAGCGACCGGCTGGGCGCGGCGCTGGTCCGCCCCGGAGAAACCCTGCTCGCCCATGATGGCGGCACGCTGCGGGCAAGCTGCGATGTCTCGGGGGAGGCGGTCGTCGCCTTCCTCTCCCCCAGCCGGCCGCGCTGAGCGGTGCGGGCGCGCACGGACTATCCAGCCGGCGCGTGCCTTCCCGTGCGCCGTGCCTGCCTACCAATTGGCCTTGCCGCCTCCCGGCGCGGGCGACACGATCACCGCACCCTCCTCCTCCAGCCTTCGAGTCCTGAACCATGAGCCGTGACGCCCTTGTCTTCTACAGCGCGGTCGATGATTCCACGGCCTGGCGCGAGGCGCTGGCGGCGGAGCTGCCGGACCTCGACTTCCGCGTCGCGCCGGATGTGGGCGACCCGGCCGATGTGCGTTACGCGCTGTGCTGGATCCCGCCGGAGGGCTTCTTCGCGCGCTTTCCCAACCTCCAGCTCGTCACCAATCTCGGCGCCGGCGTCGATGCCTTGATGCGGCGCGCCGATCTCGCGCCGGTGAAGTTCTCCCGCCTGTCGGACCCCGGCATGGTGCAGATGATGACCAGCTACATCGTCTTCGCCGTCACCCGCTACGCCCGCGACATCCCGGTCTATGAGCGGGCCAAGCGCCGGGGCGAATGGGAGTATGTCCACCCGCGCGCGCTGTCCGACATCAATGTCGCGGTGCTGGGCCTGGGCGAGCTCGGCGGGCCGGCGGCGCACCGGCTGGCGACGATGGGATTCACGGTGAACGGCTGGTCGCGCACGCCCAAGGACATTCCCGGCGTCGCCTCCCACACCGGGCGCGAGGGGCTGGAGCGGGTGCTCGCGGAGAATGAGATCATCATCAGCCTGGTGCCGCTGACGCCCGACACGCGGCGCCTTCTCGGCGCGCGCGAATTCGCGCTGATGCGGAAGGGCGTCAAATTCGTCAACGCCTCGCGCGGGGCGGTGGTGGACGAGGCGGCGCTGGTCGCGGCGCTGGAATCCGGCCATATCGGCGAGGCGACGCTCGATGTCTTCGAGACCGAGCCGCTGCCGGCCGGCCATCCGCTCTGGACGTTCGACAATGTGCTGATCACCCCGCACATGGCGAGCATCACCGTGCCGAAGCTCGCGGCGCGCGATGTCGCCGAGAGCATCCGCCGCGTGCGCCAGGGCCTGCCGCCGCTGCATGAGGTGGACCCGGCGCGCGGCTACTGAGCCGCCGGTACTGAGCCGCTGGTATTGAGCAACCTGCCGGGGCCTCAGGCCAGCACCGTCTCGGCGTCGGCGGGACGGTGGAACAGGAAGCCCTGATACATGGTGGCGCCCAGCTCCCGCAGCTTGGCGAGCTGCACCTCGTCCTCGACGCCCTCGGCCACGAGTTCGAGGCCGAGCGAATTGGCGATCGAGATGGCGGCCTTCATGAGCGCCTTGTCGATGGGGTCGCGCAGGAGGTCGCGCGTCACCGTCCAGTCGATCTTGATGCCGTCCACCGGCAGGCGCTTCAGCGACTCGAACGAGTTGTAGCCATTGCCGAAATCGTCGAGATAGACATGCACGCCGCGGGCGCGCAGCGCGTTGAGGAAGGCGGCGATCGCGCCGAGATCCTCCACGCCCTCGGTCTCCGTGACCTCGACGCGCAACGCCGTCTCGACACCCGGATTGAGGTCGAGCATGTCCATGAGGTCGCGCTGGAAGCCGACATCGGCCAGCGAATGCGCGCCGATGTTCATCGACACATACTGGTTGGCGCGGCGCTCGATGAGGCGCATCGCGTAGTCGATGGCGTGCCGGCAGACCCAGGCGTCGATGCGCCCCATGAGGCCGAGGCGCTGGGCGGCCGGCAGGAACTGCCCCGGCTGGCACCAGCTTCCGGTCTCGTCGATCAGACGGATCAGCGCCTCGTAGCCGAGAACGGTCTGGCGGTCATCGACGATGGCCTGCAGGTGCATGTGGAAGCGGTCGAGCTCCAGCCCGAGCTGGATGCGCTCGGCCCAGCTCATGCGCTGGCGCGTGCTGTTCACCTTGGGATCGCCGAGATCGTAGAGCTGCACCCGGTCACGGCCGGATTCCTTGGCGACGTGGCAGGCGGTGTCGGCCGCGGCGAGCAGGCTGGAAACGGATGTCTGGATGCCGTTCGCCCGCACGAGGCCGATGCTGAGGCCCAGGGTGAAGGTCCGCCCGCCGACCTGAAAGGGGTGGCCGTGCACGGCGGTGTTGAGACGGCGGGCGATGCGCAGCGCGTCGTGCTCGTCGATGTCGGTCAGCAGCATCGCGAATTCGTCGCCGCCAAGGCGGGCCAGCAGATCGTCGCCGCGCAGTTGGCCGCGCAGGAAAGTGGCGACCGCGCGGAGCAGGTCGTCCGCCGACCCGTGGCCGACGGCGTCGTTGACGCCCTTGAAATGATCGATGTCGATGATGCCGACCCAGAGCGTGCGCGGCTCCCGGTCGCTCAGCATCGTCTCCAACCGCTCCTCCAGGGCGAAACGGTTGGGCAGGCCGGTGAGAATGTCGCTGCGCGCCTGAAGCGCGACGAGGCGGGCGAATTCGGCCAGCGCCTCGGTCTGCTCGCGCAGTTGCTCGCGCACGGCGATCAGCTCGCTTTCCCGGCGCTTCTGCGCGGTGATGTCGGTCCAGATGCCGACCGCGCACCCATTGGCCATGCGCCGGTGGCTCACCAGCATCCAGCCGCCGTCGCGCAGCGCAATCTCGGCCCGCATCTCCGGCGGGAGGCGGGGCTCGTCCAGCATGCGCTGTATGGGTTCGACATCCTCGGCGAACAGTCCGCGGGCCTGGGCGTCGCGAAGGACGTCGGACAGCCGCGCGCCAGTGCCGAGATCGACACCCACGGAGCCGAAGATCAGCCGCAGGCTGGTGTTGGACAGGAATATCCGGTCGTCGGGGTCGAGCAAAAGGAAACCGTCCGGGATGCCGTCGATGGCCCGTAAGATTTTCGCCTCGGCCTTCTTGATCTTCGACACGTCGCTCCACAGGGCGATGGTGCCGCCATCGGGTGTACGGCATTCACGCACCTGAACCGTGCCACCATTGTCCAGCTTGATCTCGAACGGGGTTCCGTCGGCCGCGCTGTGGTGGCGCATGCGCTCGGCGATGTAGCTGTCGGGTTCCGCCACGCGCGACCCCTCGCCGCTCGGCACCGAGGCCAACGCATAGAAGGTGAAGCCGTGCAGATCGCCCAGCTGTTCCAGGAAGGGAAACTGCTCGACGAACTTCCGGTTGTGCAGGATCAGGCGATCCTGCGCGTCGAACAGCGCAAGGCCGTCCGCCATGGCATCAAGGGCCGAAAGCAGCCCGTTGAACTGGGGGTCGGCGCCGGGTACTTCACGCATCACATGCGCATCCGGCTGGTTGCTGTGCCCGAAAGGTGCCATGTCGGATGGGCCCGCCTACTCATCTGCGCTTCCTCGGGGCCATCGCGCGAGAACGTGGCGTCGCTCGAGAACTTGGCATCTCTTCGGACTAACGCGTCAGGGTTGCTTTAACAACCACCCTGGATGGCACTTTAGTGCTGTTCTAGACAGAGCGCGCGAGCGCCGTGGGGTTTGTGTGCAGTTCCGCCGGGCGAGTTTACACAAAGCGGGCAGCCCGGTATGCCCCATTCGCGTGGTGTATTTCCCGGCCCCGGCATTCGGCGCGGTTCCGTCCGGCGCGATGTCGGCGCACAGGCTTGACCCGCGCGAATTTGGCCGCACGATCTGGCCGCGGAACCATGCGATGGGCTGAACGATGCGATGGATGCTTGGCGCGGCAATCGTCCTGCTGCTGGCTGCGGCGATCGGCCTGTGGGCGCGCCACGGTGCGGCCGTTTTCTTCGACATCGTGGCGGCCGGTATTGCGTATTGTTTCTGAGCGCCGACGCGGCCGCGTGACGGCGCGTGTCTGAAAAGGAGCCCGTTGATGGGCAATCGCCGGGTTATCCTGCTTCTTTCCGCCTTCGTCATCGGGGCCGTCGCGATTGTCGCCGCCGCACTCGCGCTGCTGCCGCGCGGACCCGTGGCCACCAGTCAGGTGGCGATCGGCGGCGCCTTCCAACTGGTGGACCAGGACGGCCAGAGCGTGACGCAGGAGAGCTTTGCGGGCCTTCCGACACTGGTGTTCTTCGGCTTCACCCACTGCCCGGACATCTGCCCGACCACGCTGTTCGAGCTGTCGCAGCTTTTCGAGGAACTCGGCCCGGATGCCCGCAAGACGCAGGCGCTGTTCATCACCGTGGACCCCGAGCGCGACACGCCGGAGGCGTTGAAGTCCTATCTCGGCAGCTTCCATCCCAGCATTCAGGGGCTGACCGGCACGCCCGAGCAGGTGGCGGCCGTCATCAAGGCCTATCGCGCCTATGCCAAGAAGGTGCCGACGCAGGACGGGGACTACACGATGGACCACACCGCGATCGTCTACCTCATGGGCAAGGACGGGGCGTTTATCGCACCCTTCAACCTCAAGCGCCCGCCGGCAGAGAGCGCGGCCGATCTGCGGCGCTATCTGTAAGCCGCGCCAGACGCCGCTTCGGCGCCCGCCGCGAGGTGCGGGCGAGGCCGTGATCGGTCTTTTCCCACCGGTCGGGCGCGACGACGAGCTGCCACACCGCCCGCCACGCCGCGAGCGATATCATCAGCCAGTAGACCGGGAGGGAGGCCAGCGTGCCGGCTATTCCTCCGATGCCGCGACGGTGCATGCCGAACCCCGTGCAGAGCAGCGCGCTGACATAGCCGACGCACAGGACGGCCGCGCCCAGCGCGTCGAGCGCCGCCAGCGCCGGTGAGGGCGCGAGGTCCCTCGCGATCACGAGATCGCGCAGCACGGCCGCCAGGAAGAACGGGTGAACCAGCGCCGCCGCAATGCCGCCGCCGATCATCAGCAGGAAGCCGATTGTCGCCGCCAGACCCGCCTCGCGCAGCAGCTTGCGCGGCTCGCGCCCGTGGACGAGGAGGGTCTGCATCCACCCCTTCGTCCAGCGCGTGCGCTGGCGCAGCCACGGCGCGAAGCGGCGCGGGGCCTCCTCGTCGGTGGTGGAAGCGATGAGCGCGATGGTCCAGCCCTGGCGGGCGAGGCGCACACCGAGGTCGGCGTCCTCCGTCACATTGTGCGGATCCCACCCGCCGATGCTCTCCAGCGCCTCCCGCCGGAAGTGGTTGGACGTGCCGCCCAAGGGGAAGGGAAGCCCGCTGCCGGCCAGCATGGGCAGCAGCACGTCGAAATGGCCGGCATATTCGGCGGCGAACTGGCGGGTGATCCAGCCATCGGCGAGATTGTCGATGGCGAGCTGGGCCTGGACGCAGCCGAGCCGGCGGTCGGGCGTGAGGAGGAAGCGCGTGCAGACCCGCCGAAGCTGCAGCGGCTCCGGCCGGTCTTCCGCGTCATAGACCCCGATCAGCGTGCCGCGCGCGAAGGGCAGCGCGGCGTTGAGCGCCTTGGGCTTGGTGCGGGGCCCCACCGCCGGGGCGATGACGATTTCCATATGGGCGGGCAGGGACCGCCGGGCGAGCGCCTCGACGGTCTCCTCGTCATCGGGTTCGACGACCAGCAGCACCTGCAGCTTCTCGCACGGGTAATCCAGCGCGAGCAGGGATTCGATCAGTTGCGGCACCACCGGCGCTTCGCGGTAGAGCGGCACGATGAGGCTGTAGCGCGGCAGTTGACGGTCCGCGAGCCAGGCGGGCTCAGGCGGGGCGGGCGGGTGGATGACCGCGTTCAGCCGCAGGCTGCTCCAGCCGAGCAGCACCGCCCCGAGCATGACGGCCAGCAGGATGGCCAGCGGAGCCGGCGCGCTGTGCACGAGGAGCGGCAGCAGCGCGAGCACCAGCGCGCCGAGAGCGAAGATGAGCCGCCCGATGCCGAGCGTCGCCGCGCTGAGCCGCGGGGTGCGCTCCATCAGCCCATAGGCCGCCTGCCGGGCGAGCACCTGCGCGTTGCGGCGGCGAAGATGGGCGGCGAGACGCTCCGGCGTGGTGAGGGCCATGACGGCGCGCAGTTCAGGCCGTGAGGCGAGGCGGGCAGCGAGCTGGCGCAGCGCCTCGCCGCGCGCGGCGAGCACCAGCCGTCCCGGCCCGGTCCGCAGGATGCCGGTGCGCAGGAGCGTGACCAGCTCGGCGTAAGGGACGCGCCCGCCGGGGACCCCGGCGCCATCCAGTCGTGTGAAGGGCAGATCCAGCCGGGCGGCGGCGCCGGCGCCGGCCTGATCGGGCGTGAGCGTGCCGGTGGCGATCAGCACCTCGTCGCCGCCGACGCCGATCTGACGGGCGCGGCGCCGCGCATAGGCGAGGTCCGCCGGCTCGACCATGGCGGCGAGCCCCGCCAGTTCGACCGGCAGGCCGGTCGCGGGATCATCCTGGGGAACGCGCATGCCGGGCTGAGGACGCATGGGGCCTTGGAAGGTGAGGACGGGTTGGAAGACCCCTCGCCTCGACCCGCGCGCCGCGCTACAAGTCGCGCCGCGGGGGACAGCCGGGGCAAGGACGCGAGGCAAGGACGGAGGCCAGGATTGAACGCTCGATCGGCACGGCGGCGGTTGGCGCAGCGGGCGGTTATGCTGCTCGTTGCCGGTATTATTACACTGCCGGCCGCGCGTGCCCAGAGCCCTGCGCCGGCCTCGTCCCCAGCTTCGTCACCCGCTGAGGTGCCGGCCGCGGCTTTGCCCTCCGTCGCGGTGCCCGGCTTCTGGGATCCGAGCCGGCGCCCGGAGCGGCCGGACGTGACGCGCCTGCCGACGCAGATCCGCTTCGCCACCACGGATGATTTCCCGCCCTTCAGCTTCCGCGACGAGAATGGCCGGCCGGCGGGCTTCAATGTCGACATCGCCCGCGCCATCTGCACTGAACTCGCCATCACCTGCACGCTGGAGGTGATCGCCTTCGACCAGCTCGTGCCGGCGCTGGAGGAGGGCAAGGCCGACGCCGCCATCGCCGGGATCGCGGTGACGCCGGCGACGCGCGAGGTGCTGGATTTCAGCGACCGCTACTTCCGCTCGCCCGCCCGCTTCGTCGCCCGGCGCGCCGACGCGGCGAGCGACGTGTCGCCCGACGCGGTGGCCAGCCGCAAGGTGGCGGTGGTCGCCGGCACCGCGCATGAGGCCTATCTGCGCGACTTCTTCGCCGAGGCGGCGGTGCGCGCCTTCCCCACCCCGGAGGCGGCGCGCGAGGCGCTGCAGAAGGGCGAGGCGGACCTGCTGTTCGGGGATGGCGTGCAACTCGCGCTCTGGCTGAACGGCACCTCTTCGGCCAATTGCTGCGCCTTTGTCGGCGGGCCCTTCACCGAGAGCCTGTATTTCGGCGAGGGCATGGGCATTGCCGTGAAACCGGGCAACGAGGCGCTGCGGCAATCGCTCAACTATGCGCTGGCCCGCCTGTGGGAGCAGGGGGTCTATACGGACCTCTATCTGCGCTGGTTCCCGATCAGCGTTTATTGACGCGGGCGGCTCCACTACCTAGAGCATGACGCGCGCATCCGGCCCCCGGCCGTATGCCGCTTTTTTCCGCGAGAGCCCAGTTTCTTCCGCGATAGCCCAGGAGGGCAGACCATGACGGCGACCGCTCAGGTCGAAGATGTTGCAGCCGAACTGCGCGAGCTGGCGGAGACCGCCGGCGCCTGGCCGTTCGAGGAAGCCCGCAAGATCGTCGAGCGCCTGAAGCGGAAACCCAAAGCCGAAGTCCTGTTCGAGACCGGTTACGGCCCTTCCGGGCTGCCGCATATCGGCACCTTCGGCGAGGTGGCGCGCACGACCATGGTGCGTCACGCCTTCCGCGTGCTGACCGAGGACAGGATCCCGACGCGTCTTTTGTGCTTCTCCGACGACATGGACGGGATGCGCAAGATTCCCGAGAACGTGCCGGACCCGGCCGCGCTGAAGCCCTATCTCCAGATGCCGCTCACCAAGGTGCCGAACCCGTTCGGCGGCGGCTATGAGAGCTTCGGCCACCACAACAACGCGATGCTGCGGCGCTTCCTCGACACGTTCGGCTTCGATTACGAGTTCGCCAGCGCCACCGACTATTATTTCTCCGGCAAGCTCGACCCGATCCTGCTGAAGGCGGCCGAGAAGTACGACGCCATCATGGACGTGATGCTGCCGACGCTGGGCGAGGAGCGGCAGGCGACCTATTCGCCGTTCCTGCCGATCTCGCCGACCTCCGGCCGCGTGCTCTATGTGCCGCTGAAGAACGTCGACGCGAAGGCCGGCACCATCACCTTCACCGACGAGGACGGGGTGGAGAAGACCATTCCCGTCACCGGCGGCCATGTGAAGCTGCAGTGGAAGCCGGATTTCGGCGCCCGCTGGGCGGCGCTGGACGTCGATTTCGAGATGTTCGGCAAGGACCACCAGACAAACGCGCCGATCTATGACGCGATCTGCAACATCCTCGGCGGCGTCGCGCCCGAGCACTTCGTCTATGAGCTGTTCCTCGATGAGAACGGCCAGAAGATTTCGAAGTCCAAGGGTAACGGCCTGACCATCGACGAGTGGCTGACCTATGCGAGCCCGGAGAGCCTGGCGCTGTACATGTTCCAGTCGCCGCGCTCGGCCAAGAAGCTGCATTTCGACGTGATCCCCAAGGCGGTGGACGAGTATTTCAACTTCCTCGCCCGCTACCCGCAGCAGGACTGGAAGAACCGGCTCGGCAACCCGGTTTGGCATATCCATTCCGGCAATCCGCCGGTGGAGGAACTGCCGCTCACCTTCGGGCTGATGCTCAAGCTCGCTTCCGCCGCCAACGCCGAGGACAAGGCGGTGCTGTGGCGCTTCATCGAGCGCTACGCGCCGGGCACCTCGCCGCAGTCCCACCCGACTGTCGACCAGCTCGCCGGCTATGCCGTGCGCTACTTCGTCGACCGGGTGAAGCCGCGCCGCGCCTACCGCCTGCCAGACGAGGTGGAGGCGAAGGCGCTCGCCGCGCTCGACGCCGCGCTGGCGCAGGTGGATGGCGATGACCGCGAGGCGATCCAGAACGCGGTGCTCGATGTCGGCCGCGCCGAGCCGCGCTACCAGGACCACAAGCGCAAGAGCCCGACCGGCGGGCCGGGTGTCTCCTTCGCCTGGTTCAGCGCGCTCTATGAGCTGCTGCTGGGCGAAAAGGAGGGGCCGCGCTTCGGCTCCTTCGTCGCCGCCTATGGCATCCCGGAGACGCGCGCGCTGATCGCCCGCGCGCTCGCCGGCGAGCTTGCCAAAAGCGCCTGATTACGCGTCTGGCGCCTGATACGGCCCGTCCGCCCGACGACCCACAAGACCCGCGGCGCGTCCTTCAACGAGGGCGCGCCGTTGCCGTTCAGGCGGGGCGGAAATCCGCCGCGAAGGTCTCGGCGATGGCCAGGATGGCGGCGTGGACCGGGCCGGAGGTGATGGCCGGGATCACCGAGGCGTCGACGATGTGAAGCCCCTCGAAGCCGCGCAGCTTGAGATTGGCGTCCACCACGCTCGCCTCATCCGCCCCCATGCGGCAGGTGCCGACCGGGTGGTGATGAGTGATGACGGCGCGGGCGAGGAAGGCGTCGATCTCGGCCGCGCCGCGCACATCGAGGCCCGGATAGATCTCCTCCGCCCGCCAGTCGTCCAAGGCGGCGGAATGGCCGATCGCGCGGGCGAGTTCCAGCGCCCGCCGGGCGAGGCGCCGGTCATGCTCCGTGGAAAGATAGGCGGGGTCGATGAAGGGCGCGTCGTCCAGATCCGGCCCGGTGACGGTGAGCCGGCCCCGGCTGGTCGGGTGGGTGACGCCGGAGAGGAGCGTATAGGCCGAGCCATAGGCGGGCGCCTCGAACCACTCCGAGACGGTCGTCGCGGCCACGCAGGCGAGTACGACATCGGGCGGGCCCTCCGCGCGCGTCGGGTCGTCCGCGTTCAGATACATCAGCGATTCCGAATGCTGGAGCTTCGAGGGCGGCACGGGTTTCCTGGCGCGGTAGACATTGCCGGCGGTGAGCAGATGGTCGTGCAGATTGCCGCCGACCGCCGACCTCTCCGCCACGCAGGCGATGCCCGCCGCCTTCAGGTCGACCGCCGGGCCGATGCCGGAGCGCATGAGCAGCAGCGGCGAGGCGACCGCGCCCGCCGCGAGCAGGATCGTGCCGGCGGAGACGATTTTCCGCGCGCCGCCCATTTCCGCCTCGACGCCGGTGATGCGCGTGCCGGTCAGCACCAGCCGGTGGACCCGCACGCCGGTGATGAGGGTGAGGTTGGGCCGGTCGAGCACCGGCACGAGATAGGCGTCCGCCGCGCTCACCCTCCTGCCGTCGCGAAGGGTGAGGGAGTTGGGCGCGACGCCGTTGAGCGGGCCGGCATTGTGCTCGCCGATCTCCGGCACGCCGCACGCCACGCCGGCCGCCATATAGGCGCGCACCACCGGGCTCAGTTCCTCATCGGGCAGGTAGACGGGAAGCGGGCCGTCGGCACCATGGGAGGGATCGACGCCATGGGAGGCATCGACGCCATGGGACGGATCGGCGCCGCGCGCGAACGACTCGCTGCGGCGGAAGCCCGGCAGCAGGCCGGCATGGGACCAGCGGGCATCCCCCGTCGCCGCCGCCCATGCCGCGAAATCATCCGCA
>JAEZMI010000167.1 GCA_023414975.1 Pseudomonadota bacterium
GGCCGAGGTGCTGGCGCGCCTCGCCCGCGAGCCGGCGCTCGACGCCCCGCCGGAGCTGCGCATCCTGAACGTCGACGCGGTGGACGCCGCCGGCGAGCGGCTGGCCGCCTTTCTGCGGAGCCTGTGACGGCGCGTCGCCGCGTCCCTCATGCCGGCCGATATGATGTGGCCGGCGGACGATTCGCCCCGCCGACCGAATCGATCGGATCGCCGCGCGCTCTAGGCTCGGGCAATCTCGGCGGCCTATGGCTCGGGCACGCGCATCCGCCGCGGGTGTGATGCCGCGCCGGGACGGGGCTGGGCTGGGCAGGATGAGGATGAATTCGGCGATGCGAGTGGGTCAAATGGCCGCCGCGGCGATGATGGCAGCGTGGCTGGCGGTGTGGCTGGGCTTGGCTGCCGGCTCAACCCTCACGCAGGCGACGGACGCCGCGTCGATGCCCGTGGCGACCGCGACGCCGACCGCGGCGCCGATGGCCGCGCCGGAGCCGGTGCCGGCCGGATGGACGCTCAAGGGTGTGGTGATCCTCAGCCGTCACGGCATGCGCGGGCCGACCTACGCCATACGCTGCGACCAGTCGGGCAACGACCCGAAGCGCTGCCTCGACGCGGTCGGCGAGCGGCCGTGGCCGACCTTCGGCGTGGTCGCCGGGCATTTGCTGCCGGAAGGCTATGACCGCCTGCGCGCCATGGGCCGCTATTATCTGCGCCGCTATTCCAGGGACGGCATCCTGCCGGCGGACGGCTGCCCCGTTCCGGCGAGCGTCCACTTCATCGCCGATACGGACGAGCGCGTGGTGATGACCGCGGGCGCCGTGATGGATGGCATGTTTCCCGGTTGCTACCTCGACAACATCGTGGTCCGGCGCAACCTCTACCGCGCGCGGTCCTGCGGCTATTCCGGCAACAAGGCTGCGGAATCGGCGCAGCGCTTCGCCGGCGGCTCGTGGGAGGCGGCGGCGAAAGGCGAGCTCGCCGGCCCGATCGCCGCGCTCGACAAGCTGATCGGCCCGCTGAAGCCCGACGTCTGCGCGCGGCTCGGCCTGACGGCGCCGTGCAGCTCCGCCGACCTGCAGACGACCGACGCGAAGCCGGGCGTGATCAACTTCCTGAGCCAGCCGGCCGAACAGCTCATCATGCAGTACGGATCGGGGCTGCCGCTGTCGGAGGTCGGCTGGGGCCGCGTCGCCGAGGCCACCGGCATGCCCGTCGCGGAGGGCATCGCCTACATCAACAAGATTCACGCGTTCAACGACTGGGTGGAGAACGCCTCGCCCTACGATGCCGCGCACAAGGGATCACCCGTGCTCGACCTCGTGGGACGCAACCTGCGCGACGTGGTCGCGGGCGAGGGGGCGGCGTTCCGCTTCCTGTCGAGCCACGACAACTACATCCTCCATGTCGGCGGGCTGCTCGGCCTCACCTGGAAGCTGCCGGGTTATCCCGCGCATCAGGTCCCGCTCGGCGGGGCGATCGCGTTCGAGGTGTGGCAGCCGGCGGCGGGCGGGCCGATGGTGCGGCTCGTCTATGCGGCGCAGACGATCCAGCAGCTTCGCGACAACCCGGAGCTGACGCGGGAATCCCCGCCGGGCCTCCAGGTGCTGCCGCTGAGGGACTGCAAGCCCGGTCCCGCGGGAAGCTGCGCCTGGGCGGACTTCATCGCGATCACCGAGCGCGCGATCCTGAAGGCGTGCCTGCGCGATCCGTGACGGGCGTGGCGTGATCAGCCTCTTGAAGACCGCCGCCGGCCGCCGGGATCGATGTAGATCCGGCCGGGGCGGATAAGAATTGCCTGAAGTAAAACGCGCGCTTTACTTTACTGACGATACTGCTGGATGCGCGTGGTGCGCAGGCCGGCGAGACCGTGGCGGTCGATGGAGGCCTGCCAGGAGAGGAACTCCTCGGTGGTCAGCGTATAGCGCTTGCAGGCTTCCTCAAGACTGAGAAGGCCGCCGCGCACGGCGGCAACGACTTCCGCCTTGCGGCGGATGACCCACCGCCGGGTGTTGGGCGGGGGCAGATCGGCAATGGTTAACGGACTTCCGTCCGGCCCGATTACATATTTCACCCTCGGGCGGTAGGGCTCGGTCATGTTACGCTCACTCAATACATGCGATCAATGTGAGCAGGTTACCTGCCGAGGCTTAAATATTTCCCTAAGCGAATCACGCGCTGGTGAAGTGATGCCGCTTAGCAGCCGGTTAACACTTGCGAAGCACTTTGTTTACCTTTGATGCCCCAGCGGAAGAGGTAATATGAGGCCTCCACACGCTTATGGGCCGGCAAGGGTTCATTGAACCGCCGCCGTACCCTATATAGGGTGGGTTACGCACCTCACCGCCCGCCATTCCTGGACACCGCGCCCGCCCGCATGATCCGCCTCGACGACAGCCCCCGCTCCCCCGGCCAGACCCGCGTGGTCGTCGCCATGTCCGGCGGCGTGGATTCCTCCGTGGTCGCCGCGCTCTACGCGCAGGCGGGCTATGACGTCGTGGGCGTGACGCTGCAGCTCTACGACCATGGCGAGGCGATGCACCACCGGCCGGGCGCCTGCTGCGCCGGGCAGGACATCTACGACGCGCGCACCGTCGCCGAGCGGCTGGGCATTCCCCATTACGTGCTCGATTATGAGAGCCGCTTCCGCCACGCGGTGATCGAACGCTTCGCCGATGCCTACGCGGCCGGCGAGACGCCCATTCCCTGCGTCGACTGCAACCGCACGGTGAAGTTCCGCGACCTTCTGGAGACCGCGCGCGACCTTGGCGCCGATATCCTCGCCACCGGCCATTACGTCACCAGCCGGATGCTTCCCAATGGCCGGCGGGCGCTGTTCCGCCCGCTCGACGAGGGGCGCGACCAGAGCTACTTCCTCTACGCCACCACGCAGGCGCAGGTGGACATGCTGCGCTTTCCGCTCGGCGAGACGACGAAGCCGGAAGTGCGCGCGCTCGCCGAGAGCTTTGGCCTGAAGGTGGCGGACAAGCCGGACAGCCAGGATATCTGCTTCGTGCCGAACGGCCATTACACCGCCATCGTCGAGAAGCTGCGCCCCGAGGCCGCCGAGCCGGGCGAGATCGTGCATCTCGACGGGCGCGTGCTGGGCCGCCATGCCGGGGTGATGCGCTACACGATTGGCCAGCGCAAGGGACTGGGCATCTCCTCGGCCGAGCCGCTCTACGTCGTCGGCATCGACGCGCGGGCGCGCCGGGTGCTGGTCGGCCCGCGCGAGGCGCTGGGCGTCACCGTCATTCGCGTCGACGAGGTGAACTGGATCGGCGATGAGACGTTGGCGGAGGCGGCGGGCGCCGAACGCGAGGTTTTTGTGAAGGTGCGTTCGGCGCGCGCCCCGGTGCCGGGC
>JAEZMI010000171.1 GCA_023414975.1 Pseudomonadota bacterium
CGTGAGCATGAGGTCGTGCGCGTCGCCCCAGTGCTCCAGGAAGTCGCGGATGTTGCCGGCCTTGAAGCCGCTGTTCTCATGCCGCCGCCGATAGGTGAGGGGCGCATCCTCCCCCACCTCGCGCCGCCACTGCGCGAACAGCTCTTCCTCGGCGGCGGCGATCTCCGGCCGTGTCGTGTCCGACAAAACGAACCAGGAAAAGGCGGCGCCCTGGCCGGTCGCCTCAATCTGCGCCCGCATCTGCCTGAGCCGCGCCAGCGCGCGCTCGGGCTCTTCGTTGCGCAGGGTCATGAGCACGGCGATGCGGGCGGTGATCGGCCCATCCTGCGCCCCGGCGGCGTAAGGGTAGACCGAGCCGCGCGCGTCCGCCGCCCCGTGCAGCAGCCAGAGGCCGATCACGGCATTCCAGAAACCGAGAATGGTCCATGGGGTCGACAGGCAGAACGTGATGAGCAGCAGACTGTCGAGCGTTGTGAACCCATCCGCCGCGAGCAGATGCACGAACAGCGTGACGAGCCCGGCGAAGGTCGCGATATTCAGGCCCGCCACGAGAAGGCGCCGGCGCCGCAGGAGGCTCGCCGACTGGATGCCGGCGGGTGTCAGGCCTTCGCTTGCCTTCCGGGCGGCATCCGACCCGGCGTATCCAGGAAGATCGGCGGCGACGTCGTCGTTCAGGCTCATGCGGGACACCCGGCTGAGGGAACCGGAACGCGGTCGTCGGCGTCCCGTCTGGGTCCGCTTGTATACGATGCCGCGCCGCGGTGGTTCACGTCCTTGTTGCCGATCGCGGGTGACGGCGCTGCTACAGGAGATGGCATGAGAGACAGGTGCGCCGCCGGATGATTGAGCCCCAGCCGCTTTCCCGCCAGCTCTGGTGCACGGCGCCGGGGCGCTATGAATTGATCCCGGAGGTTCTTTCCGGCGGTGATGGCGATCACGTGACTGTGCGCACCATCGCCTCCGCGGTGAGCCGGGGGACGGAAAGCCTCGTGCTCCGTGGGGAGGTGCCCGAAGGCGAGCACCAGCGGATGCGCGCGCCGTTCCAGCGCGGCGATTTTCCGTTCCCGGTGCAATATGGCTATCAGAGCGTCGGGCGGGTGGAGGAGGGGCCGCCGGAGCTGGCCGGTCGCGTCGTCTTCGCCCTCCATCCGCATCAGGACGTGTACCGCCTGCCCGCGAGCGCGGTTGTCGAGGTGCCCGCCGCCATCCCGCCCCGGCGGGCGACGTTGGCGGCCAATATGGAGACGGCGCTGAATGCCGTATGGGATTCCGGCGCCGGGCCGGGGGATCGCATCGTGGTGGTCGGCGGCGGGGTGGTCGGGATGCTGATCACGGCGCTGTGCGCGGCGCTGCCGGGCGCGGAGGTCACGCTGACGGACCTGCGCCCCGAGCGGGCGGCGCTGGCGCAGGCGTTCGGCGCGCGTTTCGCGGTGGCCGATGAGGTGGACGATCAGGCCGATGTGGTTTTCCACACCAGCGCGAGCGCCGGGGGGCTGCGCACCGCGCTTGCGGCGGGCGGCTTCGAGGCACGGATCGTCGAAGTGAGCTGGTACGGCAGCCGCGCGACGCCGGTTTCGCTCGGCGCGAGCTTTCACAGCCGGCGCCTGCAACTGATCGCCTCGCAGGTCGGCGCCGTATCCCCGTCGAGGCGGCCGCGCTGGCCCTTTGCCCGCCGGCTCGGCAAGGCGCTCGCGCTGATGGACGATGCGCGCCTTGACCGGCTCATCACGCATGTCGTTCCGTTCGGCGCGGCGCCCGAACGGCTGCCGGGTCTCTTGTCGGGCGGGGAAGACGCGCTCGCCATCCTTCTTGATTATCCCTGAGAGGTCGGAATGTTCAGTGTGGAAGTCCGCGATCGCATCATGATCGCCCATTCGTTGCCCGACCCGTTCTTCGGCCCCGCGCAGAACATGCACGGGGCGACCTTCGTGGTCGATGTGGCGTTTTTCCGGGCCGAGCTGACGCGGCAGAACGTGGTGGTCGATATCGGCGCGGCACTCGGCGTGCTGAAAGAGGTGCTCGCGCCGCTCGCCTACCGCAATCTGGACGAGCTCCCGCAATTCGCCGGCATCCTCACCACCACCGAATTCCTCGCGCGCTACATCTTCGATGCCGTGGCCGAGGCCGCGCGCGCCGGCGCGCTGGGCGAGGACGGCAAGGGCCTTTCCCGCATCCGGGTGACCCTGCACGAGACCGACCTCGCCCGGGCGAGCTTCGAAGGCGCTGTGGGCTGAGGGCGCGCCTTGACCGGTTTCGCCTTCGCCATTCCCGGCGCCATCGACCTGCCGACCGGCGGCTATGCCTATGACCGGCGCATCCTCGCGGAAATCCGGCGGGCGGGCGGCGCGGCGAGCCTTCTCCCGCTGCCGGATGGCTTTCCGTTTCCCACCGACGAGGATCTGAAGGAGGCCGCGGCGCGGCTCGCCCTCCGGCCGGCGGGCGAGCCCGTGCTGATCGACGGGCTGGCGCTCGGCGCGATGCCGGCGGCGCTGCTGCGCGGCATCGGCCGGCCGGTGGCGGCGCTGGTGCATCACCCGCTGGCGCTGGAGGCGGGACTGGACACGGC
>JAEZMI010000168.1 GCA_023414975.1 Pseudomonadota bacterium
GTGTTACCACTGGGAGATGTCGCGCGGACACGACATTGGGATGTTCGCCGTTTATGCAGCCCTATGTGCCGCCGCCGTCTCGACAGGGCACGGCCCCGCGTCTTACGATCACGCTCATTTCGGTATGGATTTTCGCCGTCTCGCTGGGTGCAGGCCAGGCAGCCGCGACGATCCTCTATTGGGTATCTTGATGGAACGCGCCCCCATCCCCGCTCCTCAGCCCGAGCTTTCACGGCCGGGCCGCGGAACGCCGCGCATCCTGATGTACAGCCACGACACCTACGGGTTGGGGCACATCCGCCGCTCGCGCGCCATCGCCAATGCCCTCGTCGCCGCCCATGGCGATCTCTCGGTGCTGATCATCTCCGGCTCGGCGCTGGCGGGCAGCTTCAATTTCGCGCCGGGCATCGACTTCGTGCATGTGCCGGGCGTCGCCAAGAGCGAGAATGGCAGTTACGCCAGCGCCACGCTGCGGCTCGACGTGGCCGAGGTGACCGCCATACGCGAGGCGCTGATCCGCCAGACGGCCGAAACGTTCCGCCCCGACATCTTCATCGCCGACAAGGAGCCGGCGGGCTTTCGCGGCGAGCTGCTGCCGAGCCTCAAGCTCATGGGCAATATGGGCACGCGCCGAATCATCGGCGTGCGGGACGTTCTCGACAGCCCGGAGGTGATCCGCGCCGAATGGCACGACAAGGGCGCCATTCGTGCCATGACCGACTTTTACGACGACGTGCTGGTTTACGGCACGGAGCAGTTCTACCGCCCGCTCGACGGCATTCCCATGCCGGCCGATCTGCACGCCCGCCTCGTCTATACCGGCTATCTGCGCCGCTCGGTGCCCGGGGGGGCGGCGTCGATGCGCTACCCCAAGGCGACCAAGGGACCGTTCATCCTCGTCACCACCGGCGGCGGCGCGGACGGGGCCGGGCTGATCGATTGGGTGATCTCCGCCTATGAGGCCGCCCCCGACATTCCGCTGCCGGCGGTCATCACCTTCGGCCCCTTCCTGTCGAACAAGCAGCGCGGCCAGTTCATGGAGCGCATCGAGCGCCTTCCCAAGGTCGATGCCATCACCTTCGATCCCAAGATCGAGCGGCTGATGAGCCGGGCCAGCGCCGTCGTCGCCATGGGCGGCTACAACACGTTCTGCGAGATTCTCTCCTTCGACAAGCCGGCCCTGCTGGTGCCGCGCTCGCGCCCGCGCCAGGAGCAGCTCATCCGGGCGAGCCGCGCGGAGAAGCTTGGCCTCGTGCGGATGCTGGTCGATCCGGTGGAGGCGGGCGAAGCGGAGCGCGATCCGCTGGTGATGGCGCAGGCACTCGCCGCTCTGCGCGACCAGCCGCCTCCCTCGCACGCCAACATGCCCGGTGTGCTGGATGGCCTGCCGCGCATCGCCGACCATCTCGGCCCGCATCTGGGGATGCAGGCCAGCCGCGCCGCAGGCGTCGGGGGCTGATTTGCTCGACCGTTCCGTGTCGCGGGAGGACCGCCCGGCGGGTGATCCCCCGCCGGAGGGCGCTCCCCGCTCCCCACGCATCGCCATCGTGCTCAAGGGCTATCCACGCCTTTCCGAGACCTTCATCGCCCAGGAGATTCTGGAGCTGGAGCGTCGGGGACTTGCCTTCGACATCTGGTCGCTGCGCCGCCCCACCGACCGCTACCGGCACCCGATGCACGAGGTGATCAGCGCCCGTTTGCTCTATCTGCCGGAATATCTGAAGGACGACCCGGTCCGGGTCTGGCGCGGTCTCGTCCACGCCGTCCGCCATGGGCGCTTCCGCACGCTGATGGGCGCGTTCCTGCGCGACCTCGCCCGCGACCCGACCCCCAACCGGATGCGCCGGCTCGGCCAGGCCTGCGTGCTCGCGCGCGAACTCGACCCGGACATCGGCCATCTGCATGTGCATTTCCTGCACACGCCCGGCTCCGTCACGCGTTATGCCGCCATGCTCACCGGACGCGGCTTCTCCTTCTCGGCCCATGCCAAGGACATCTGGACCACCCCGGAATGGGAGCGGCGCGAAAAGATCGCAGACGCGGCCTGGGGCGTAACCTGCACCGCTGATGGCTGGCGCGAACTCACCCGCGTCGCCGGCGGCGCCGCCGGGAAGGTCGATCTGGTCTATCACGGCCTCGATCTCGCCCGTTTCCCGGCCCCGCCCGCCCGCGACCGGCAGGCCGATGGCGGCGACCCGGCAGACCCGGTGCGGCTTGTGGCCGTCGGCCGCGCCGTGGCGAAGAAGGGTTTCGACACGCTGCTCGCCGCGCTGGGCAGCCTCCCGCCCACGCTCCACTGGCGGCTCGTGCATATCGGCACCGGCCCGCTCATCGCGCCGCTGAAGGCGCAGGCGGAGCGCCTCGGCCTTGCCGGGCGGATCGAGTGGCGCGGCAGCCAGGCGCAGACGGCGGTGATCGCGGCGCTGCGCGAGGCCGACCTCTTCGTGCTGCCGAGCCAGCCGGGCGAGGACGGCGACCGCGACGGTCTGCCCAATGTCATCATGGAGGCCGCCACTCAGGCGCTGCCCGTCGTCTCCACCCGCTTTGCCGGCGTGCCGGAATTCGTCACCGACGGCGAGAACGGGGTGCTGGTGCCCCCGGCCGATGCGGGCGCTCTGGCGGCGGCCCTCGCCGGGCTCGTCGCCGACCCCGCACGGCGCCGCGCGCTCGGCGCGGCCGCACGGGCACGGCTGGTCGCCGATTTCACCTTCGAGGCGGGCATCGACCGGCTGGAAGCCCGGATGCGCCAGTCGGCGGACATGACCGCCCCCGCGGCCCGCGCCTGAGCCATGCGCTGCCTGTTCCTCGCGCCGCTGAAACCGCCGGACCATCCCGTTCCCTCCGGCGACCGGACCATGGCGCGGCTGTTTCTGAAGCTGCTGCGCCATCTCGGCTATGAGGCGTCCCTCGCGTCCTGCCTGCGCAGCTTTCACGCCGATCCGGCGGCGGTGGACTGGCAGGCGCTGGAGCGGGAGGCCGCCCGCGAGGTGGCGCGCATCGGCGCCGAAAATGACGGGGCGGAGGTCGCCTGCGTCTTCACCTATCACGTCTATTACAAGGCCCCGGACCTCGTCGGCCCCGCCCTCGCGGCCCGGCTCGGCGTGCCTTATGTCATCGCCGAAGCCTCCCGCGCCCCGAAGCGGGCGGCGGGTCCTTTCGCGCAGGGGCACCGGCGGGCCGAGGCCGCCATCGACGCCGCCCGCCTCATCCTCACCCCGACGGGCACGGACCGTGAGGTGCTGGACCGTCTGCGCCCGCCGCACCAGCACATCGCCGACCTCAAACCCTTCCTCGACCGCGCCGACTGGCCGCTGGCGGGCGTGGGCGCGCCGCGCGCCGGCGGACCGGTCCGCCTCATCACCCTCGCCATGATGCGGCCGGGCGACAAGCTCGCCTCCTACCACCAGCTCGCGCAGGCGCTGGCGAGCATCGACAGCGGCTGGACGCTCGACATCGTCGGCGACGGCCCCGCCCGCCCGCAGGTGCAGGCGGCCTTCGCCCCGTTCGGCGCGCGGGTTCGCTGGCACAGCGCCATCACGGACCGCGCGGCGCTCGGCGCCCTGTTCCACGCCGCCGATCTGTTCGTCTGGCCCGGCGTGAACGAGGCATTCGGGGCGGTGTTCCTCGAAGCGCAGGCGCATGGACTGCCCTGCCTCGCCGGCGCCTATGGCGGCATTGCCGACACCATGATCCCCGGCACCACCGGCCTGATCACGCCCGCCGGCGACATCCCCGCCTTTCGCGCGGCACTGGCCGGGCTGGCCGGCGACCCCGCGCGGCGCCGGGCGATGGGCACGGCCGCCGCCCGCTTCATCGCCGGGGAGCGCGACCTTCCGCAAGCGGCCACGACGCTGATGGCGGCGTTCCGCGCCGCCGGAATCGCGCAACCCCCGGCGCGTTCAGGATCGTACCCATGATCGTTCCGACGACAGACACCGCATCCCGCCGTCCGCGCCTCTTCATCGCGGTGACGCATCTGCTCGGCGTCGGCCATCTCGCGCGCATGGCGGCGGTCGGTCGCGCGGTCGCCCGCGCCGGCTGGGAGGTGACGATCGCCTCGGGCGGGCGCCCTGCCGCGACCGTCAACACGCAAGGCTGCACCCTCGTCCAGCTGCCTCCCGTCCATTGCGTCGGCACGGATTTCGCCACGCTCTATGCCGGGCCGGGCGTGCTGGCGGATGCCGCACATTTCGCCGCCCGCAGCGAGGCGTTGCGGGCGGCCTTCGACGCGGCGGCGCCGGACGTGCTCGTCACCGAGCTTTACCCGCTCGGCCGGCGCTCGCTGGCCGCCGAATTCGACGCCCTGCTCGCCCATGCGCGCAGCTGCCGCCCCCGCCCGGTCATCCTCGGCTCGATCCGCGACGTGCTGAACCCGCCATCGCGGCCGGAGCGGGCGGATCAGGCGCTCGCCAAGCTCGGCGCCTTCTATGACGGCGTTCTGTTCCACGGCGCGCGCGAGGTTGTCCCGCTCAGCGCCTCCTGGCCGTCCACGCCCGCGCTGGAGCGCCGGCTGATCGAAACCGGCTATGTGCATGACGGCGAGCGCGCGGCCGGGGCGGAGGGCGGCGACGGACAGGACGAGATCCTCGTCTCCGGAGGCGGCTCGGCGGCCGGGCTGCCGCTCGCCGCCCTCGCGCTGGAGGCCGCCCGCCTCATGCCGGCGCGGCGCTGGCGCCTGCTGATCGGCGCGGGCGTCTCGGCGGAAGCCGTCGCGGCGCTGACCGCCGCCGCGCCGCCGAACATGGCGGTCGAGCGGGCGCGGCCCGATTTCCCCGCGCTGCTCGCCCGCGCGGCGTTGTCCATCAGCCAGGCCGGCTACAACACCGTGCT
>JAEZMI010000232.1 GCA_023414975.1 Pseudomonadota bacterium
CCCTTGCTTTCGACGGCACCCCGGGAACCCCTCCCGCCGACACCATCCCCGACCAATGCCGGGAGGGAATGCCAAACGCAGCGGCTGTTGCGGCGCGGAGCGCGCCGCCGCAGTTAAACGGCGTCAGACGCGCCGACGCTTGCGCGGACGGCAACCATTGTGCGGGATCGGGGTCACGTCGCGGATCGACGTCACGGTGAACCCGGCAGCCTGGAAGGCGCGCAGGGCCGACTCGCGACCCGAACCCGGACCGGAAACCTCGACCTCGATGGTGCGCATGCCGTGCTCGGCCGCCTTGCGGGCGCAATCCTCGGCCGCGACCTGCGCGGCATACGGGGTCGACTTGCGCGAACCCTTGAAGCCCATGGCGCCGGCGGAGGACCACGAGATCGTGTTGCCCTGCGCGTCGGTGATCGTGATCATGGTGTTGTTGAACGACGCGTTCACATGCGCGACGCCGGAGGCGATGTTCTTGCGCTCGCGGCGCTTTACGCGGGTAGCTTCTTTGGCCATGGACCTCGGATCCTTCAGGCGCGCCCGTCATTCCAGGCGCTCGGGACAATGTACAAACGACAATGGCCGGCGCGTCAGCACGCCGGCGCAGAAAGGCGGGCCGAAGCCCGCCCCATCACTTCTTCTTGCCGGCGATCGGCTTGGCCGGACCCTTGCGGGTGCGGGCATTGGTGTGCGTGCGCTGACCGCGGACCGGCAGGCCGCGACGGTGACGCAGGCCACGGTAGCAGCCGAGGTCCATCAGACGCTTGATGTTCATCGACACTTCGCGGCGCAGGTCGCCTTCGACCAGATAGTCGCGATCGATGGTCTCGCGGATCTGCAGCACTTCCTGGTCGGAAAGCTGGTTCACGCGGCGGTCGAGCGGGATACCGACCTTTTCGACGATCTCGGACGCGAACTTCGGGCCGATGCCGTGAATATACTGAAGCGCGATGATGACGCGCTTGTTGGTCGGGATGTTTACGCCTGCAATACGAGCCACGACGGCTTCTCCATGTGAATCCGGCGAACCGGATGATGACCCCGCGTCCGGTGGAGCCCGGCCCCTGCGGAGATACGCACAAGGCCGCGCGACATCACACCATGATGTCGATGCGCGGCACCTGTTTGAGTGAAGCGCGGCTCATAGGGCGATTCACGCCCCATGTCAAGTCGCGCAATAATCTGTCAGACCGTCTCCAGCACCCCGGCGATGGCCTCGGACACCTCGTCGATCGGCTTCATGCCATCGACCGGGACGAGCAGGCCGCGCGCGGCATAGTAGGGAGCGACGACCGCCGTGTCCCGGTTGAAGGCTTCGAGCCGGGTTTTGAAGATTTCCGGGTCATCATCCTTGCGGACCGGCTCGCCGCGGGCCGCCGTCTCGCGCGCCCGCTGCAGGATGCGGTCCACCAGCTTTTCCTGGTCGACCTTGAACTCGATCACGGCGTCGAGCTTCAGGCCCTTTTCCGCGAGGATGCGGTCGAGCGCCTCCGCCTGGGCCACCGTCCGGGGGAAGCCGTCGAGGATGAACCCCTTGGAGCAATCCGCCTGGTCGATGCGGTCCGAGATGATGCCGATGACGATGTCATCCGACACCAGCTTGCCCGCATCCATCACCGCCTTGGCCTTGAGACCGATCGGCGTGCCGTCCCGGACCGCCTCGCGCAGCATGTCGCCGGTGGACAGCTGGACGATTCCGTAGCGCGCCACCAGGCGCTGGGCCTGGGTGCCCTTCCCCGCGCCGGGCGGTCCAAGCAGAATCAACCTCATCGGCGCTTCCCCCTCATCGCCGCTTCCCCTTGAGCTTGGCCTTCTTGACCAGCCCCTCATACTGATGCGCCAGCAGGTGCCCCTGAACCTGAGCCACGGTGTCCATGGTCACGCTCACCACGATGAGCAGGGAGGTGCCGCCGAAATAGAAGGGCACCGCCGCGTAGGAGATGAGAATCTCGGGGAACAGGCAGACGATCGCAAGGTAAGCCGCACCGATGACCGTGATGCGAGTCAGCACATAGTCGATGTACTCGGCGGTGCGCTCGCCCGGACGGATGCCGGGGATGAAGCCGCCATGCTTCTTCAGATTGTCCGCCGTCTCCGCCGGATTGAACACGATGGCCGTGTAGAAGAAGCAGAAGAACACGATCAGCAGCACGTAGAGCAGCATGAACAGCGGCTGGCCGTGGCCGATGAGCGTGGTGACGGTGGTCAGCCAGCCGGGCCCCTGCCCCTGCATGAAGCTCGCGACCGTGGTCGGGATGAGCAGCAGCGAGGAGGCGAAGATCGGCGGGATGACGCCCGAAGTGTTCAGCTTCAGCGGCAGGTGCGAGGACTGGCCCTCATACACCTTGTTGCCGACCTGGCGCTTCGGGTACTGGATCAACAGCCGGCGCTGGGCCCGCTCCATGAACACGATGAACATGATGACCGCGACGGCCATGATGATCACCGCCAGCACGAGGCCGGTGGAGATGGCGCCCTGACGGCCGAGTTCCAGCGTGTTGGCGATGGCCGAAGGCAGCTCCGCCACGATGCCGGCGAAGATGATCAGCGAGATGCCGTTGCCGATGCCGCGCGAGGTGATCTGCTCGCCCAGCCACATCAGGAACATCGTGCCGCCCGTGAGGGTGATCACGGTGGAGATGCGGAAGAACCAGCCCGGATCCGACACGACGGCGCCCGAGCCCTCGAGGCCGACGGCGATGCCGTAGGACTGGAACACGGCGAGCACCACGGTGAGGTAGCGCGTGTACTGGTTGATGGTCTTGCGGCCCGCCTCGCCTTCCTTCTTCAGCGCTTCCAGCGTCGGGGAGACGGTGGTGAGGAGCTGAATGATGATGGAGGCCGAGATGTACGGCATGATGTTCAGGGCGAAGATCGCCATGCGCGAGACCGCGCCGCCCGAGAACATGTTGAAGAGGCCGATGATGCCCTGCTGCGCGGTACGGAAGACGTCCGCCAGCGCGTCGGGATTGATCCCGGGCATCGGAATGTAGGTGCCCAGCCGATACACGAGAAGCGCACCCAGTGTGAACCAGATGCGCTTCTTGAGTTCGTCGGCTTTCGCCAGAGCACCGAAATTGAGGTTTGCCGCGAGCTGTTCTGCTGCCGAGGCCATGGGGCTTCGCTCCCTCGACTGTGCCCTGAAAAGAGTCGGTAGGCCTGACTTAAACGTCAGGCCGCCGTTTCGCCAGCCTCGGCCTTCGCAGCCAGAAGCGTCACCTTGCCGCCGGCCTTCTCGACCGCCTCGACCGCCGACTTCGTGGCATGCGCCACTTCGAGCGTGACCTTCGCGGTCAGTTCGCCCGAGCCGAGCACCCGCACGCCCGCCTTGGCGCGGCGCAAAACGCCCGCCTCGACCAGCGCCGCCTGGGTCACGGCCGCTTTGGCGTCCAGCTTGCCGGCATCGATCGCGGTCTGGATGCGGCCGAGGGAAACCTCGTTCCAATCCAGCGCGAAGATGTTGTGGAAGCCGCGCTTGGGCAGGCGACGATGGATCGGCATCTGGCCGCCTTCGAAGCCCTTGATGGCGACGCCGGTACGCGAGGTCTGACCCTTCACGCCACGGCCGCCGGTCTTGCCCTTGCCCGAGCCGATGCCACGGCCGACGCGCATGCGCTTCTTGCGCGAGCCGGCATTGTCCTTGATGTCGTTGAGGCTGCTCATCGCCCTGTCTCCTTCGCCGCCGTCACGCTTCGACGACGCGGACGAGGTGGCGGACCTTGTAGATCATGCCACGCACGGCCGGGGTGTCTTCGAGCGTCGAACGACGCCCGAGCTTGTTGAGGCCGAGGCCGATGAGGGTCGCCCGCTGCTCGCTGGGGCGGCGGATCGGGCTGCCGGTCTGCTCGACCGTGACCGTATTGGTGGTCTTCGCCATGATTAGCTCCACTACCTTTCAGCGTCAGTCGGTCGCTTCGGCGTCGTCGACGCGACGGCGCGACTGAAGCTGCGACACCTTGAGGCTGCGGCGGGCAGCCACGAGACGCGGGCTGTCCTGGTTCTTCAGCGCATCGAAGGTCGCACGCACCATGTTGTACGGGTTGGACGAGCCGAACGACTTCGCCACCACGTCCTGCATGCCGAGCGTCTCGAAGACGGCGCGCATCGGGCCGCCGGCGATGATGCCGGTACCAGCCGGAGCTGCACGCAGGATCACCTTGCCGGCGCCGTGATGGCCATGCACGTCATGATGCAGCGTGCGGCCTTCGCGCAACGGGACGCGGATCAGCGCGCGCTTGGCGGC
>JAEZMI010000243.1 GCA_023414975.1 Pseudomonadota bacterium
GACGAGATCCGCGATCACCTCGCGGGCGCCCATATGGTGTTCATCACCGCCGGCATGGGCGGCGGCACCGGCACCGGCGCCGCCCCGGTCATCGCCCGCGCGGCCCGCGAACTCGGCATTCTCACCGTCGGCGTCGTCACCAAGCCCTTCCACTTCGAGGGCCAGCGCCGGATGCGCATCGGCGAGATGGGCATTGCCGAGCTGCAGAAGGGCGTCGACACGCTCATCGTCATCCCGAACCAGAACCTGTTCCGGGTGGCGAACGAGAAGACGACCTTCGCCGACGCCTTCGCCATGGCCGACCAGGTGCTCTATTCGGGCGTCGCCTGCATCACCGACCTCATGGTGAAGGAAGGCCTGATCAACCTCGACTTCGCCGACGTGCGCGCCGTGATGCGCGAGATGGGCAAGGCGATGATGGGCACGGGCGAGGCCTCCGGCGAGAAGCGCGCGCTGCACGCGGCCGAGGCGGCGATCGCCAACCCGCTGCTCGACGAAGTCTCGATGCGCGGCGCCCGCGGCCTGCTGATCTCGATCACCGGCGGCAAGGACCTCACCCTGTTCGAGGTGGACGAGGCGGCGACCCGCATCCGCGAGGAAGTCGATCCGGACGCCAACATCATCCTCGGCGCCACCTTCGACGAGACGCTGGAAGGCCTCATCCGCGTGTCGGTCGTCGCCACCGGGATCGACCCGGCGGTGATCCCCGAGCAGATCCCGCACGGCCTCTCCGGCCTTGCCGACATTGGCGGGCGCCGCGTCTCGAACGCCGGCCGCGCCGCCGTCGAGGCGCGCCGCGATGCCGCGCTGCGGTCGGTCGCTTCCGCGCTGACCGAGGATGCGGCCTATGCCGACCAGGGCTACGAGCCGACCTTCGCCGCGTCTTCCGGCAGCGATCACGTCTATGGCGAGCCGGATTACGCCCAGCACGCTCCGGCGCACCACGCCCCGGCGCCCGCCGCGATCGACGACGTGACCATCCGCCCGCTTGCGCCCAAGCCCCAGCTCTACGCCGAGCCGGAGCCCGAGCCGGTGAACGAGGCGGCCTACGAACACGAGACCATCGAGCCCTTCATCCCGCCGCAGGCGGAGCGCCCGGAACTGCGCTCTCCCCGCATGCCGCGCGTCGAAGAGCTTCCCATGCCGGCGCAGAACCAGATCCGCGCCGCCCGTGGTGAGTCGATGGAGCACCACCACGCCGAGAAGAAGCGCATGACGCTGCTTCAGCGCCTCGCCAATGTCGGCCTCGGCCGTCACCAGGACGAGGAGGAGGTCGATCCGCCGGCCGAGATGCGTCCGATGGTCCGCCGCGCCGCCGCCCCGGCGCCGGAGCAGCGCCCGCTCGCCGAGCGCCGGCCGGAGTCGTCCGAGTTCGCCAAGCGCCCGGCGGCGCGTCCGATGGACGCCCATGGCCGCCCGGCCGCCCGCGCCGCCGAGGACGACCATCTCGACATCCCAGCCTTCCTGCGCCGGCAGGGCTGAGGTCGCGCGGCAACCCCGACGGAAGGCGGCGCGCCCGCCTCTGTTACAAGGCCAATGACGCAATGCAGCGCCCGGGTGTGCAGCCCGGGCGCAATTCATTGATTGTAAATGAATATCTGATGTGCTGCAGACGCGGCGGGACGGTAACAGACAGTAAGCAAGCGTGATTTGGCACCCCCTCGGGGCGCCAGTATGTTGCCCACCAACGACAAGCCGTCGGCGTGGATTCGCAACCGAACCCGGAACCGACGGCGCCGTGAAGTTGGTTCTGGGAATTTGGGGGGAGCGGATGGCTTATCGGGGTCCGCTCGCTGGGTCTGGGATGAATGCTGTAAGGCAGACAACCATCGGTGCCGCCGTCACGCTTTCGGGCGTGGGCGTCCATTCCGGCAAGGAGGCGCGGTTGAGCCTGGCTCCCGCGCCGGCCGACACCGGCATTGTTTTTCACCGCATCGATTCCGCCCAGTCCGTTCGCGCCTCCCGCGATGCCGTGCGCGGCAGCGATCTCGCGACCGTGCTGCGTGATGAAAGCGGCCCCGCCGTTTCCACCGTCGAGCACCTGATGGCCTGCTTCGCCGGCCTCGGCATCGACAATGTCTATGTCGAGATCGACGGTCCCGAAGTGCCGATCCTGGACGGCAGTGCGGGCGAATTCGTGGCGGCGGTCGACGGGGTCGGCGTCGTCGAGGTGGCCGCGCCGCGCCGCTATCTGCGCGTGCTGAAGACTGTGCGCGTCGAGACCGAGGCCGGCTACGCCGAGCTTTCGCCTTACGATGCGGGCTTCCGGCTGGAGGTCGAGATCGACTTCGCCCATGCCGCCATCGGCCGCCAGCGTTATGCTGCGACCTTGTCGCCCGCCGTGTTCCGCAAGGAACTCGCCGGGGCGCGCACCTTCGGTTTCGTGGCCGATGTGGAGCGGCTCTGGCAGGCGGGCTACGCGCTCGGCGCCTCGCTCGACAACACGATCTGCCTCAATGCCGATGGCGTGCTCAACACGACCGGCCTGCGCTTCGCCGACGAGTTCGTGCGTCACAAGGCGATGGACGCGGTGGGCGACCTCGCCATTAGCGGCCTGCCGCTCATGGCCCGCTTCCGCTCCTATAAGGGCGGCCACAAGCTCAACTTCGCCGTGGTCGACGCCCTGCTGTCGGATCGTTCGGCCTACGAGATCGTCGAGGCCAAGCTGCCCGCGCGCCGCAGCGTGCGTGGCAATGTCGGCCTCATCGATGTGGCGGTTCCGGCCTACGCGCCGGAGCTGTGAGCGCCGCGCGCGGCGCTTTTGGCACCATCGTCGCGTCTTCGGTCGGCAAAGGTCGGCGCGGGCGGGCACCTCGCCATAATCCGGACGGAAAGCGGCTTTAGCGCAGGCATGCGCCCCGGCCGGCAGGCGACCAGATTGGGATCGAGACTTGTGATGCGTCTTCTCAACCATGTCCGTTCCGGCGGGCCCGCGGTGACCGCCCGTCCGGCGGCGCGTTCCGCCGTGTTCGCCCTGCGTCTCGCGGGACTGGTGATGGTTGGCGCCTCGCTCGCCGGCTGCGCCAACCTGTTCAACACCGATAAGGAAGAGACGATCTACCCGGATGTGCCGGCCGAGCAGCGCTACAATGAAGCGCTGACGCTGATGCAGAAGGAAGATTACGCCGAGGCGATCAAGCGCTTCGAGGATGTCGACCGCCAGCACCCCTATTCGGACTGGGCCCGCAAGGCCATGCTGATGACCGCGTATATCTACTATACGCAGGGCCAGTACGACGAGTGTGCCGGCGTCGCCAAGCGTTACCTCACGCTGCATCCCGGCTCGCCCGATGCGGCCTATGCGCAGTATCTGCTGGCCTCCTCCTATTTCGACCAGATCCCCGACATCTCGCGTGACCAGCAGCGCACCGAGCGCGCGATGGATGCGCTGGACGAAATCGTCCGCAAATATCCCGACACGGAATATGCCGTCTCCGCCAAGAAGAAGCTGGAAGTCGCTCGCGACCAGCTCGCCGGCTAGGAGATGATGATCGGACGCTACTATCTTGAGCAGCGCAACTATGCCGGCGCGATCAATCGCTTCAAGGTGGTGGTCACACGCTACCAGACCACGCGCCATGTGGAAGAGGCGCTGTACCGCCTCACCGAAGCCTATATGGCCCTCGGCGTGGTGAACGAGGCGCAGACCTCCGCCGCTGTGCTCGGCTACAATTTCCCGGACAGCTCCTGGTACAAGGACGCCTACAAGCTCGTCGAATCGCGCGGCGTGAGCCCGCAGCTCAACGAGAAGTCGTGGATCGCCAAGGCGTTCAAGGGGCTGGGGCTGGGCTGACCGCCCGATCTTGCGAACTTCCGCACGAGACCGAGGTTTGCGAACAGAAGAAGAACAGATGCGCGGGCCGCAGGGACCTGCTAGAAGTCGGGCGCGACCCTTCCCTTCGCGGGATTCGTTCTGGAGCGTCACCCATGCTGGCCGCCCTGTCGATCAAGGACATCGTCCTCATCGAGAGGCTCGACCTGAGTTTCCAGCCGGGCCTCACCGTGCTCACCGGCGAGACCGGTGCGGGAAAGTCTATCCTGCTGGATGCCTTCACGCTCGCTCTGGGCGGGCGCGGGGACGGCTCGCTGGTTCGCCAGGGGCAGGCGCAGGGTCAGGTGACAGCCGAGTTCGACCTGCCCGCCGATCATCCGGCCCGCCTGGTTCTCGCGGAGGCCGGCATTGATGATGACGGCGCGCTGGTGCTGCGCCGCGTGCAGCATGCGGACGGGCGCACGCGCGCCTTCGTGAACGATCAGTCGGTGAGCGCGCAGATGCTGCGCCAGCTCGGCCGGCGGCTCGTGGAAATCCATGGCCAGCATGACGACCGGGCCCTTGTCGACCCGGCCTCCCACCGCCAGCTGCTCGACGCCTATGGCGGGCTGGTGGCTCTCGCGGAGGAGGTGAGCGGGCTCTGGCGCGGCTGGCGCGCGGCGCGGCGCGAGGCGGACACGGAGAAAGCCCGGCTCGACGAGGCGGCCAAAGAGGCCGATTTCATCCGCCATTCCCTCGACGAACTCACTGTTCTTGCAGCGGAAATCGGCGAAGAGGAGCGCCTCGCCACGCGCCGCTCGGAGATGATGCGGTTCGAGAAGATCGCGACCGATCTGGCCGATGCGCACGACGCGGTGGGCGGGGCGAACTCGCCCATTCCCGGCCTGGCGGCAGCGGTGCGGCGGCTGCAGCGCCGGGCGGGCGAGGTGGAATCGCTGGTGCACCCGGCGGTGGAGGCGATCGACGTGGCGCTGAACGCGCTGGACCTCGCGCGCGGCCATCTCGAATCGGCGCTGCGGGAGGCGGATTTCGACCCGCGCGAGCTGGAGCGGATCGAGGAGCGGCTGTTCGCGCTGCGCGCCGCCGCGCGGAAATTCGCCTGCACCGCCGATGATTTACCGGCTGTCGCCGCACGCTTCGCCGACCAGCTCGACGCGCTCGACCACGGGGCGCAGCGTCTTGAGGCGCTGGAGAAAGCCGCCGGCGAGGCGGAGGCCGCCTATCGCCGCGCCGCGCGCGACCTCTCCGCCCGCCGGCGTCTGGCGGCCGGCGCGCTCGATGAGGCGGTGAACGCCGAACTGCCGCCGCTGAAGCTGGAACGGGCCCGTTTCATCACGGAGTGTCAGGCCGATGAGGTGGACAGTCAGGCCGATGGGTACGACCGGATCGAGTTCTGGGTGCAGACCAATCCGGGTACCCGGCCCGGCCCGATGATGAAGGTCGCCTCGGGCGGCGAACTCGCCCGCTTCCTGCTCGCGCTCAAGGTGGTTCTCGCCGACCGCGGTTCGGCGCCGACCCTGGTCTTCGACGAGATCGACACCGGCGTGGGCGGCGCCGTCGCAGATGCCATCGGCGCGCGGCTGGCCCGGCTCGGCGGGCGGGTGCAGGTGGTCGCCGTCACCCATGCCCCGCAGGTGGCCGCGCGCGCCGGCAATCATTTCCGCATCGCCAAGGAAATGGTGGCCGAGCATGACCGCGTCGCCACCCGCGTCGCCCCGCTGGCGCCCGATCTGCGCCGCGAGGAGATCGCCCGCATGCTCTCCGGCGCCGAGGTGACGGCGGAAGCCCGCGCGGCGGCAGACCGGCTGCTCTCCACCGCCGAATCCGCTAGAAGCCCCGCATGAACCCGCACGACGCGCCGCCCCCCGTCGAGACGCTGACCGCCGAGGCGGCGGCCAAGGAACATGCCCGGCTCGGCGAGGAGATCGCCGGCCATGACCGGCGCTATTATCAGGACGACGCACCCACCGTCTCCGACGCCGAGTATGACGCCCTGCGCCGGCGCTACGAGGCGATCGAGGCGCAGTTTCCGGAACTGAAGGGCATCGACAGCCTCTCGGAGAAGGTCGGCGCCGCCCCTTCCGCGAAATTCGCCAAGGTGCGCCACCGCGTACCCATGCTCTCGCTCGGCAATGCGTTTGCCGATGAGGAGGTGGAGGAGTTCGTTGCCCGCATCCGCCGCTTCCTCGGCCTGCCGGCGGGCGAGCCGGTCGCCATGACAGCCGAGCCGAAGATCGACGGCCTGTCCTGCTCGCTGCGCTATGAGAAGGGCGTCTTCGTGCAGGCGGCGACGCGCGGGGACGGCTTCGAGGGCGAGGACGTCACGGCGAATGTGCGCACCATCGGCGAGATTCCTGAGCGGCTGGCGGGCGAGGATGTGCCGGCTGTCATCGAGGTGCGCGGCGAGGTCTATATGGGCCATGCCGCGTTCGCGGCGCTGAACGCGCGGCAGGAGGCGGCCGGCAAGCCGCTCTTCGCCAATCCGCGCAACGCCGCCGCCGGGAGCCTGCGCCAGCTCGACCCGGCGATCACCGCGAGCCGGCCGCTGAAATTCTTCGCCTATGCCTGGGGCGAGGTGAGCGACGCGGGCAAGGAAGGTGCGGGGCTTCCCGCCGCCACGCAGTTCGGCGTGATCGACGCCTTCGCCCGCTGGGGCCTGCCGACCAACCCGCTCACCGTGCTCTGCCAGTCCGCCGACGAACTGCTCGCCCATTACCGCCGCATTGGCGAGGGGCGCGCGAGCCTCGGCTACGACATTGACGGCGTGGTCTACAAGGTCGACAGCCTCGCGCTGCAGCAGCGGCTAGGCTTCGTCTCGCGCAGCCCGCGCTGGGCCATCGCCCATAAGTTCCCCGCCGAGAAGGCGGTCACAAAGCTTGAGCGCATCGAGATACAGGTGGGGCGCACCGGCGCGCTGACCCCGGTGGCCAAGCTGACCCCGATCACGGTCGGCGGCGTGGTGGTGGCCAATGCCTCGCTGCATAACGAGGACTATATTCGCGGCATTGGCGGCAAGGGCGAGCCCATCCGCGGCGGCGTCGATATTCGCGAGGGCGACTGGGTGACGATCCAGCGTGCGGGCGATGTGATCCCGCAAGTGGTGGATGTGGTGCTGGAGCGCCGCCCCGCCGACGCCAAGCCCTATGCCTTTCCCACGCTCTGCCCGGCCTGCGGCTCGCATGCCGTGCGCGAGGAGGGCGAGGCGGTGCGCCGCTGCACCGGCGGCCTCATCTGCCCGGCGCAGGCGGTGGAGCGCATCCGCCACTTCGTCGCCCGCGACGCCTTCGACATTGAGGGGCTGGGCGAGAAGCAGGTGCAGGCCTTCTACGACTGGGGCATGGTCACGCAGCCCGCCGACATCTTCACGCTGGAGGCGCGCGACGCGCGCTCGCTGACCCGGCTTAAGAACCGCGAGGGCTGGGGCGAGACCTCCACCCGCAATCTCTTCGCCGCCATCGAGGGCCGCCGGCGCGTGCCGGTGAACCGCTTCCTCTATGCGCTCGGCATCCGCCATGTCGGCGAAACCAACGCCAAGCGGCTGATGCGGCATTTCGGGACCATCGAGGCGCTGCGCGATACGGCGCTCGCCGCCATCATGCCGGGCGCGGAACACCCCAAGGGCAACGACCCCTGGGCCGAGATCGTCGGCATCGAGGGCATCGGTGCTGTCGTGGCCGAGGCGGTGGTGGATTTCTTCCAGGAGCCGAACAACCAGGCCGCGCTCACCGCGCTGCTCGCCGAGGTGACGCCGGAGCCGATGGAGGCGGTGGCGGCGGCCAGCACGGTCGCCGGCAAGACGGTGGTGTTCACCGGCGCGCTGGAGAAGATGACGCGTGACGAGGCCAAGGCCATGGCCGAGCGGCTGGGGGCGAAGGTCGCCGGCTCCGTGTCGAAGAAGACGGATTATGTCGTGGCCGGCGCCGATGCCGGCTCCAAGCTCGCCAAGGCGCGCGACCTCGGCGTCGCCGTGCTGACCGAAGACGAGTGGCTCGCGCTGGCCGGCGCGGGCTGAACGCCTCCCACCCGCCGGCCCTTTGTATGGTTGTCCTCATGAGCAAGACCGCGCTTCTCATCATCGATCTGCAGAACGATTACTTCCCCGGCGGCCGCTTCCCGCTGGTCGGCACCGAAGCGGCGGCGGCGAAGGCGGCCGATCTGCTGGCCGCCGCCCGCGCGTCGGGCGCGCCGGTGGTGCATGTGCGCCACGAGATGGCGGAAGCGGACGCGCCCTTCTTCGCGCCCGCCACCGAGGGAGCCGACATCCATGAAAGCCTCGCGCCGGCGGCGGGAGAGCCGGTGGTGGTGAAGGAGGCGGTCAATGCTTTCCTCGGCACCGATCTCGACGCGCTGCTGAAGCGCCAGGAGGTGTCGGGCCTCGTGGTTGCCGGCGCCATGAGCCATATGTGCGTCGATGCGGCGACGCGGGCGGCGCTCGATCTCGGCTATGAGGTGACGCTGGCGCACGACGCGACCGCGACGCTCGATCTGTCCTTCGGCGGCACGGACGTGCCCGCGGCCTCTGTCCAGGCGGCGCTGATGGCGGCGCTGGAATTCGCCGGGGCCAAGGTCGTCCCCACCCGCGAGGCCGTGGCGGCGCTGAAGGCGTAAGTCCTGAGGCCTGAGTCCTGAGGATTGAAGCGGAGCTTGGCCGCAAGCCAGAAGGGGCCGGAAGCCCGCGCGCCGACACGAAACGAAAAAAGGGCCGCCGCGGGGGGAGCGCGACGGCCCTTGGCTGATGGCACGCGACGGTCAGATGCGGCCGGTCAGCATCATGATGATCAGGATCACCAGAAGAATGGTAACGATACCGCTCGGGCCATAGCCCCAATTGCGGCTGTAACCCCAGCTCGGCAGCGCGCCGACAAGGATCAGGATAAGAATAATAATCAGAATGGTAGTCATGCCAGCCTCTCCATCTGCCCCAGCAAATTGGTCGGGGGAGTAACGCCGGCGTCAACTGAAGGTTCCATTGAACCATCATCGGATGAAGATTTGTTGGCGGTGGACGCGACGCGTCACAGCGGGGCGGTAGCCGCTTCCAGCCAGCCGCGGGTCGGCGCGTCGAGGAGCGGGCCGATCTCGGCAAGAACGCGGGCGTGATAGGCGTCGAGCCAGGCACGCTCTTCCACCGTGAGCAAGGTGAGGTCGAGCACGCGCCGGTCGAACGGGGCGAGCGTCAGCGTCTCGAAGCCGAACAATTTGCGCTCCGCCCCTTCCGGCGCAGGCGCCTCGCGGACGATTTCGAGGTTCTCCAGCCGCACGCCGAAGGCGCCGGTCTTGTAGTAGCCGGGCTCGTTGGAGAGCACCATGCCGGCCGCGAGCGGCACGGTGCCGACCTTGGAAATGCGCGCCGGCCCTTCATGCACCGAGAGATAGGCGCCGACGCCATGGCCGGTGCCATGGTCGAAATCGAGGCCGGCGGCCCAGAGGAACTGCCGGGCGAAGGGGTCGAGCTGGGCGCCGGAGGTGCCGACGGGGAAGACCGCGCGGGCGATGGCGATGTGGCCCTTCAGCACGCGGGTGAAGCGGTCGCGCATTTCCGCGCTCGGCGTGCCGACGGCAATGGTGCGGGTGACGTCCGTGGTGCCGTCCTCATATTGCGCGCCGGAATCGACGAGGAACAGCTCGTCGAGGCCGATGCGCCGGTTGGTCGCCTCCGTGACGCGGTAATGCGGCAGGGCGGCGTTCGGGCCGGCGCCGGCGATGGTGGGGAAGGACACGTCCTTGAGCGCGCCGGTCTCGCGCCGGAAGGTCTCCAGCGCGGCGACGGCGTCGATTTCGGTGAGGTGGCCCTTGGGCGCCTCGGCGTCGAGCCAGGCGAGGAAGCGGGCGAGCACCGCGCCGTCGCGCCGGTGCGCGGCCCGCATGCCGGCAAGTTCGGCCGCGTTCTTCGCCGCCTGCATGAGCGCCACGGGGCTGGCGCCGGAGGACACGCTGCCGCCCGCCGCCTCGATGCGCGCGGCGAGCAGGGCGGGGGCGGTGGCCTGGTCGAGCCGGATC
>JAEZMI010000244.1 GCA_023414975.1 Pseudomonadota bacterium
TCATGGCCGAGATCGCCGACGCCACCGGCGCCACCGCGCGGCTTCAGGCCCGTGCCGCCGGACGCATCCGCCGCGCCCTGCCGCTGGCCGTGCTGGGGCTCGTCGCCAGCGTCGCCTCGGCGCCGGCCGCGGCTTTCGCCGTGCTGAATCCGCTGCGGCGCGGTCTCGGCGGGGACAGTTCGCGATCGGCGCTGGTGCTCGGCCTGTCGCTCTCGGCCGGCCATGGCCTGCTGGTCCCGGCGCCGGTCATGCTGGCGAGCTTCACCATTCTCGGCGCCGACTGGCGTCTCACCCTCGCCATCGGCCTTCCGCTGGCGGTCCTGCTCACGCTCCTCGGCGTGGTCCTCGCCCGCGCCACGACCAGCGACGCGCCCGTGCCGGTCGATACCGCACCGGTGATAGACGGCGAAACCATGCACGCGCCGCGGCGGGGCGCCATGGCGCTGTGGGCCGTCAGTCTCGGGCTCATCGCCCTGCTCGTCACCCAGTCGCTCGGCGACATCGCCTCCGAGCCCTTGGGCGGGGGGTCGAACCGTGAATTCCTCATCGCGCTCGGGCGCCCCGTCGTGCTGCTGCTCGCCGGCACCGGCCTTCTCCTGCTGCTGAGCTGGCACTGGGAGCGCGGCGGGCTCACCGAAAGCGGCTGGGCCGGCCGGGCCATCGCCCGTGTCGCCGCCCTCGTGCTGCTCGTCGGGGCCGCGGGCGGCCTCGCCAAGATCGCGCAGGAAACCGGCATGGCGGAGATGAACGCCGAGCGCCTCATCCCCTACGCCCCGGCCGGCGCGCTGGCGCTGCTGCTGCCCTTCGCGCTCGCCGCGACGGTGAAGACGCTGCAAGGTTCCTCCCTCGTCGCCGCCATCACCGCCGCCGGCATGATGATGGAACTCGTCGCGCCCCTCGGCCTCGGCGACCCGATGGGCCGCGCCCTCGCCGCCCTCGCCATCGGCGCGGGGGCGATGGGCGCCTCGCACATTAATGACGGATTCTTCTGGCTGGTTGGGCAGGCGGCACGGCTTCCCGCCGGCAGCATGATCGCGCGCTTCGCGCTCGTCACGCTGGCGCAGGGCTTTGTCGCCGCGATCCTGCTGGTGGCGCTGCGCGCGCTCACCGGGTGATCGTCCGACCGCGCTTCGACGTCCCAAAGGAGCAACGCCGCATGCTTCGACGCCGTGACTTCCTTGCCTCGGCCGCCGCCGCGGCCGGCCTGCCGGCGCTGGCGAGCGCCGGGCTCGCGCAGACTGCCGCTCCCGCCCCCTCCGCGTCGGCCACGCCGGCCGGCACCGCCCGTATCCCGCCCGGCTTCGTCTGGGGGGCTTCCACCTCCGCCTACCAGATCGAGGGCGCGGTGACGGCGGATGGCCGCAAGCCCTCCATCTGGGACACTTTCTCCCACACGCCCGGCCGCATCGCCGATGGCACCAATGGCGACGTCGCCTGCAACCACTACAATCTCTATGCCGAGGATGTGGGCCTGATGGCGAAGATGGGCTTCCAGGCCTATCGCTTCTCCACCGCCTGGCCGCGCATCATCCCGGACGGCACCGGCCCGGTGAACGCGAAGGGTCTCGACTTCTACGACCGGCTGGTCGACCGCCTGCTCGCCAGCAACATCCTGCCCATGGCCTGCCTCTATCACTGGGACCTGCCGCAGGCGCTGCAGGACCGGGGCGGCTGGCACAATCGCGACATGGCCAACTGGTTCGCCGACTATGCCCGCGCCTGCGTCGCCCGGCTCGGCGACCGGGTGAAGCCCTGGGCCATGCTGAACGAGCCGTCGGTGCACGCCATCTTCGGCCACGGCTTCGGCAATCACGCGCCGGGCCTCACGGGCTGGGACAGCTATGTGCGCACCCAGCACCACCAGAATCTCGCGCAAGGCACGGGCATCACCGCCCTGCGCGCCGAACGCGGCGATCTGAAGCTCGGCACGGTGTTCTCGCTGCAGCCGATCTTCCCGGCCTCGCAGCAGCCGCAGGACATTGCCGCTGCCCAGCGTTTCGACGCCTGCTGGAACACCATCAACCTCGACCCGCTGTTCCTCGGCCGCTACCCGGCCGTCTTCGCGGAGACCTTCGCACCGCTCGTGCAGTCCGGCGACATGCAGGCGATCCGCGTGCCCGTCGATTTCCTCGGCGTGAACTATTACGGCCCGTCCTGGATCAAGCACGACCCCGCCGCCTTCCTGGCGCAGGCCGGCTATGGCGCGGTGCCGGAAGGCACGCCGCGCACCCTGCTCGGCTGGCCGGTCAGCGCGGACGGCCTCGTGACCCTGCTCACCCGCCTGCGCGACCAGTACGGCAACCCGCCGGTGTTCATCACCGAGAACGGCGCCTGCTACGAGGACCCCGCCCCGGCCAATGGCGTGGTGCAGGATCCCGAGCGCACCGCCTATATCAAGGCGCATCTGGACGCCTGCGCCCGCGCCATCGCGCAGGGCTGCGCGCTCAACGGCTATTTCGTCTGGTCGCTGCTCGACAATTTCGAATGGGCGGAGGGCAAGCGCCGGCGCTTCGGCGTGACATATGTGGATTTCGACACGCAGGTGCGGACCCCGAAATCCTCGCTGCTCTATCTCTCCCAGCTCATGCGCGCCCACGCCGCCGGCGCGAGCGCGGGGACCGTGCCGTGAAGCTGGCGTGACCCTGCGCGCCCTGTCGCGAAACGGACACGCGGATCACCTATCGGCATGCGTTCACGCGGGTTCTTGAACCGGCGTCGTTTGTGCTACCACACAGTTCCGGAAAGGCCGTCCAGAGCGGGCGGCGCGTCCCACGAGTGAAACGCAGGCAGACCGATGCAGACTGACGACCCCGCCATTGCCGACATCGTCGAGTTCATCGCCGGCGAGGTGAACGTCGATGCCAAACTGCTGACGCCGGACACCCATATCGCCGATCTCGGCATTTCCTCGCTCGACCTGATCGAAACCATCTTCAAGCTGGAAACGCGCTTCGGCATCGAGATTCCCAATGACGGCCCGCTCAACGGCAACGATGTGACCGTCGGCACGCTGGTCGAGCATGTGGCCGCCCTGCTGGCCGCCAAGCGGGCGCGCAACGCCGCCTCGGCCGGATGAGCGCCCGCGTCGCCGTCACCGGGCTCGGCTCGCTCTCCGCGCTCGGCCTCGACGTCGCCGCCCATCTCGCGGGCCTGAAGGCCGGCACGGTGGGCATCGGGCCGACGCAGGGCATCGACGTCTCCGCGATGAAGACGAAGATCGCCGCCGAAGTGCGCGGCTTCGTGCCGGAAGACCATTTCGACCCGCGCCAGCTCGGCCTGCTCGACCGCACCTCGCAATTCGCCGTGGTCGCGGCCCGGCAGGCGCTGGCGGATGCCGGCCCCGCGATGGAGGGCGTGGCGCGCCATCGCGTCGGCGCGATCTATGCCGCCTCGGTCGGCTTCCACGCGGTCGACGACAGCTACCGCAAGCTCTATCTGGAGCAGGCCCCGCGCCCGCACCCCTTCACCGTGCCCCGCGCCATGCCGAGCGGACAGGTGAGCCATGTGACGATGGATCTCGGCATTCACGGCCCGGCCTTCGCCGTCGCCTCGGCCTGTTCCTCGGCCGCCCACGCCATCGGCACCGCCTTCCAGATGATCCGCGGCGGGATGCTCGATGTCGCCATCGCCGGCGGGGGCGAATCGCAGATCACCTACGGCATGCTGAAGAGCTGGGAGGCGCTGCGCGTGCTGGCGCCGGAGGCCTGCCGCCCCTTCTCCAAGGACCGCGCCGGCCTCGTCATCGGCGAGGGCGCCGGCGCCGTGGTGCTGGAGAACATGGACCGGGCGCTGGCGCGCGGCGCCACCATCCACGCCGAACTGGTCGGCTTCGGCATGAGCGCGGACGGCAAGGACATCACCGCCCCGGACCTCGACAGCGCCGCCGCCGCCATGCGCTTCGCGCTGGAGGATGCCGGCCTGGCGCCGGAGCAGGTCGAGTATGTCAGCGCCCACGGCACGGCCACCGCGCTGAACGACAAGACCGAGACCGCCGCCTTGCGGCAGGTGTTCGGCACGCATCTCGACAAGCTGCCGGTCTCCTCGTCGAAATCGCAGTACGGCCACACGATGAACGCCTCGGGCGCGCTGGATTTCGTCACCACGGTGCTCGCTTTGCGCGAGGGCTTCCTGCCCCCCACCATGGGCTTCACCGAGCCGGACCCGGACTGCGACCTCGACTGCGTCCCCAATGCCGCGCGCCCGGCACGGATCGAAGCCGCCATCTCCTCCAGCTTCGCCTTCGGCGGCCTCAACGCCGTGCTGGCGCTAAAGCGGTATGCGGGGTGAACCCCGTATCCCGGACAAGCCACGCACAGCGTGGCGCCGAGCCGGGACCCAGGAGAAGCGTCGCGCAGCGGCCAAACCCTTGTGAAGCGCCTGCGGCTTGGCTGTGCGCTGAATCCCGGCTCGGCGCTCCGGCTTCGCCTCCGCTGGGCCGGGAAACGGGACTACCCCTCCACCCGGAACTCCCGCGCCAACGCTTCGCCCGCGAGCGCGATGACGGCGGGGCGCAGCGCGGCGAGCTTCTCCCGGCAGACGCCGGCGATCTCGCGCGGCAGGCGTCCCAATTCATGCCGGCGGGCGATCAAGGTGAGGTGACGCGCGAGGCCCGGCCCCGGCAGCGGGCGGCAGGCGAAGCCCGCGAGCGGCATCCCCGCCTCGACGAGGCAGAGCGGCGTGGTGATGGCGAAGCCGGCCCCATCCGCCACCGCCGCCGTCACCCCATAGGGCGTGTCGAACTCCAGCGGGCGCGGCAGATCGAGCCGCAGGCGGCGCAGATGGCGTTCGATCTCCATCCCGGTCTTCGAGCGCGCGGAATAGCGCACCAGCGGCAGCGCCCGCGCCAGGTCCTCCAGCTCGCCCGCGCGGGTGGGCGCAGGCCGGTCCGACGGCATCAGCAGCAAATAGGGCTCGGAGAGCAGCGGCCAGCGCTCCAGCCCCTCGATCTCGTCCAGCTCGTCCGCGCCCACCAGAAGATCGAGCTGGCGGGTCAGCAGCCCCCCGGCATGCGAGGCGGTGAGGCCCGACAGCAGCGACACCTGCTCGGCGCGCTCGCCCAGCGCCCGCGCGAGCGGCCCCATCAGCGCCCGCGAGAGCGAATCCACCAGTCCCGCGCGCAGCAGTGGCAGGCGGGCATGTTCGGCCTCCCGCAGCAGCGGCGCGATCTGCCGGGCTTCCGAGAGCAGCGCGCTCGCGCGCTGGCGCAGCGCCCCGCCGGCGCCGGTGAGCGCGAGCGGACGCGCCGAGCGGTCGAAAAGCTGCACGCCGATGCGCCGCTCCATCTCCGCCACCGCCTGCGAGATCGCCGGCTGCGTCAGCTTCAGCCGCCGGGCCGCCTCCGCCATGGACCCGGCGTCGCAGACCGCGAGGAAAATCTCCAGCGCCCGCAGGTCGAAGGGAAGCGTGTCGGCCATGATGGTCCTTCTTCCGCCTCAGCGAGGAACGCGTCATCCTGAGGTGCCCGGCGGCACGCCGGGCCTCGAAGGATGTCCCGGCCTTCCATCCTTCGAGGCTCGCGGCGCGAGCACCTCAGGATGACGGCGCCTGAATGGACCTATGTATAACCCAAACTTATATTACCAGCGCAATCGGCCCGTACTATAGCTGGTTCAACCCAAGGCGAGCCGTCCATGCGCTATTCCTTCCTGAGCCTCCTCACCAATGGCCTCACCGGGCAGAAGGGCTGGACTCCGGCCTGGCGCGACGCGGCGCCCAAGCCCGCCTATGACGTCGTCATCGTCGGCGGCGGCGGCCATGGTCTGGCGACGGCCTATTACCTCGCCCGCATCCACGGCATCCGCAATGTGGCGGTGATCGAGAAGGGCTATATCGGCTCCGGCAATGCCGGCCGGAACACCACCATCATCCGCTCCAACTATCTCCTGCCGGGCAATGAGCCGTTCTACGAATGGTCGATGAAGCTGTGGGAGGGGCTGGAGCAGGAGCTGAACTACAACGCGATGGTCAGCCAGCGCGGCATCCTGAACCTCTACCATTCCGACGCGCAGCGCGATGCCTATGCGCGGCGCGGCAATGCCATGCGGCTCAATGGCGCCGATTCCGAGCTGCTGGACCGCGAGGGCGTGCGCGCCATGTATCCCTTCCTCGATTTCGGCAATGCGCGCTTTCCCATTCAGGGCGGCCTGCTGCAGCGCCGCGCCGGCACCGCGCGGCATGACGCGGTGGTCTGGGGCTATGCGCGCGGGGCCGACAAGCTCGGCGTGGACATCATCCAGAACTGCGAGGTCACCGGCTTCATCCGCGAGGGCGACGCCATCGTCGGCGTCGAAACCACGCGCGGCGCAATCCGGGCCAAGAAGGTGGGCCTGGCGGTCGCCGGCTCCACCTCGCGCGTCGCGGCGCAGGCCGGGCTGACGCGCCTGCCGATCGAGAGCCATGTCCTGCAGGCCTTCGTCTCCGAGGGGCTGAAGCCGATGGTGAATGGCGTCATCACCTTCGGCGCGGGCCACTTCTACATCAGCCAGTCCGATAAGGGCGGCCTCGTCTTCGGCGGCGACATCGACGGCTACAATTCCTACGCCCAGCGCGGCAACCTGCCGGTGGTGGAAGACGTGGCGGAAGGGGGCATGGCCTTGATGCCGCGCATCGGCCGGCTGCGGCTGCTGCGCATGTGGGGCGGCATCATGGACATGTCGATGGACGGCTCGCCGATCATCGACCACACGACGATTCCCGGCCTCTATCTCAATGCCGGGTGGTGCTATGGCGGCTTCAAGGCGACCCCGGCCTCCGGCTGGTGCTTCGCCCATCTTCTCGCGACCGGCGCCCCCCACAAGGTCGGCGCCGCCTTCCGCCTCGACCGCTTCCGCACGGGCCATCTCATCGACGAAAAGGGAGTCGGCGCCCAGCCGAACCTGCACTGATGATGGCGATGCTGACGCGTGCGCGCCCGCATGAGCCGCCGTCATGCCCGGCCTTGGGCCGGGCATCCACGCCTTTGGCCGAACCGGTATCGGCCTCCTCCGCCCGGACGTCCAGGTCGTGGATGGCCGGGCCAAGCCCGGCCATGACGACCCATCATCCATTTATTGGCCCGCAGGCGCGGGGGGAGATGTACTGATGCGCATTCCGTGCCCCTATTGCGGCGCGCGCGACGCCCATGAGTTCGCCTATCTCGGCGATGCCACGCTGACGCGGCCGGAACTCGTGACGCCGGACTCGCCGGCCGCGCCGGACGCGGAGGACCGCTTCTTCGACTATGTCTATCAGCGCGCCAACCCCGCCGGGCCGCATGAGGAGTGGTGGTACCACGCGCAGGGCTGCCGCCAATGGGTGAAGGTCGCCCGCGACACCCGCACCCATGCGATCGGCGGCGCCACGCTGGCACGCGATGTCGCGAGCTCGGGAGACAGCGCATGAGCCGCCTTCCCGTCGGCGGTCTGATCGACCGCGCCCGCCCCCTCGCCTTCACGTTCGACGGGCGCGCCTATCGCGGCCACGAGGGCGACACGCTCGCCTCGGCGCTGCTGGCCAATGATGTCCGCCTCGTCGGCCGCTCCTTCAAATATCACCGCCCGCGCGGCATCTTCTCCGCCGGCGTCGAGGAGCCGAACGCGCTGGTCGAGCTGCGCGCGGGCGCGCGGCGCGAGCCGAACACCCGCGCCACCGTCGCCGAGCTCTATGACGGGCTGGAGGCGGCGAGCCAGAACCGCTGGCCCTCGCTCGAGCGCGATCTGCTCAGCGTCAACGGGCTGCTCGCGCCCTTCCTCGGCGCGGGCTTCTACTACAAGACCTTCATGTGGCCCGCCGCGCTGTGGGAAAAGCTCTACGAGCCGGTGATCCGCCGCGCCGCCGGGCTCGGGCGCGCCGCCGAGGAGGCGGACCCGGACCATTACGAGAAGCTCACCACCTTCTGCGACGTCTTGGTGATCGGCGCCGGCCCGGCCGGGCTCATGGCGGCGCTCGCCGCCGGCCGCGCCGGGGCGCGCGTCATCCTGGCGGATGAGGATTTCCTGCCCGGCGGCCGGCTGAACGCCGAGGCGCTGGAGGTGGACGGCATGGCCGGTTCGGCCTTCGCCAGGCGCCTGCGCGCCGAGTTGGAGAGCCTGCCCAATGTGCGGGTGATGACCCGCACCACCGTGTTCGGCGTCTATGACGCCGGCACCTACGGCGCGCTGGAGCGCGTCGCCGATCATCTGCCCGCCCCCGCCCCCTTCCAGCCGCGCCAGCGGCTCTGGCGCATCGTCGCCACCCGCGCCGTGCTGGCGGCGGGCGCCACCGAGCGGCCCATCGTGTTCGGCGGCAATGACCGGCCGGGCGTGATGCTGGCGGGCGCGGTGCGCGCCTATGCCAACCGCTTCGGCGTGGCCGCCGGCGACACCACGGTGGTCTTCGCCAATAATGACGACGCCTGGCGCGGCGCGTTCGAGGTGCAGCGGGCCGGCGCGCGGGTCACCGCCATCGTCGATGTGCGCCGCGACGTCCCGCCGGCGCTGGTCACTCTGGCCGGCAAGCTGGGCATCCGCACCCTGCTCGACGGGCGGGTCGTCGGCACCGGGGGCAAGCGGCTCAGCCATGTCGACGTGGTGGCCGGCGGGCACCGCGAGCGCTTCGCGGCGGATACGCTCGCCGTCTCCGGCGGCTGGTCGCCCAGCGTCCATCTCACCTGCCACCATGGCGGCAAGCCGGTGTGGAACGCGGCGCTCGCCGCCTTCGTCCCCGGCGCCTGCCCGCCCGGCCTCGACGTCGCGGGCGCGGCGGCCGGCACGCTCGGCC
>JAEZMI010000274.1 GCA_023414975.1 Pseudomonadota bacterium
GGCCGAGCCGCCCGCGACGATGACCTTCGGCTTGTGCGCGTCGGCGAGCTGGGCGACCTCTTCATAGTCGATCCGCTGGTCGTCGCGGCGCACGCTGTAGGGCACCGGCTTGAACCACTTGCCGGACAGGCTCACCGGCGCGCCATGCGTCAGGTGGCCGCCGGCGGCGAGGTTGAGGCCGAGGAAGGTGTCGCCCGGCTGCATCAGCGCGAAGAACACGGCGGTGTTCGCCTGCGCGCCCGAATGCGGCTGCACATTGGCGAAACCGGCGCCGAACAGCTTCTTGGCGCGGTCGATGGCGAGCTGCTCGGCCACGTCGACATACTGGCAGCCGCCGTAATAGCGCCGGCCCGGATAGCCTTCCGCATACTTGTTGGTGAGCACCGAACCCTGCGCCTCGAGCACGGCGCGCGAGACGATGTTCTCCGAGGCAATCAGCTCGATCTCGTCGCGCTGGCGACCGAGTTCGGCGGCGATCGCGCCGGCGAGCTCGGGATCGGTCTCGGCAAGCGACGCGGAGAAGAATCGGTTGATGGAGCTGGTGAAAGAAGCGTGGGCTTCGGACGACATGGTTTCCGGCCTCCCTGGCACGGGCGGTGGCGACGCCTCCGGTCCGGCCTCGTGCCGGACCCGAGAAATCAAGGCGGGTCGCTTAGCACAGCCCCTCCCCTGTTTCAAAGCACGCCAGACGCAGGGGCGCCTTGCGCGAAACCGACATCGGCGTGTCACGCAGCGCCCATCGGCCGACTTTTTCGTACCGTGACGGAATCGGCGCGGATGCCTAGAAAGGAGGATACACCCCTCAGCCAGCCGAGCGCCCCGCGATGAAGACCATCCATTCGCCCCGCCATCACGGCCATTCCGGCCATGTCGAGCTGTATCACGGCCGCATCGTGCCGGCCTTCGAGAAGCCCGAGCGCGCCGAGATGATCCGCGCGGCGGTGGAGGCGCGCGGCTTCGGCGAGACGCTCGCGCCCGCCGATCACGGCCTCGCCCCGCTCGTCCGGGTGCACGCGCCGCGCTATGTCGACTTCCTGGCGCAGCTCACCGAGCAGTGGATCGCCTCCGGCCGGGAACTGCCGATCCTGCCCAGCGTCTGGCGCGCACCGGGCATGCGTCACATCGAACCGGAGGCGATCACGGGCAAGCTCGGCCATTTCTCCTTCGACGGCGGCTGCTGCGTCGTCGCCGGCACCTGGGACGCGGTCCGCGCCTCCGCCGATGCGGCGCTCACCGGCGTCGACCTGCTGCGCGCCGGCGAGGCCAGCGCCTTCGCGCTGTGCCGCCCGCCGGGCCACCACGCCCATGCCGACGCGATGGGCGGCTACTGCTTCATCAACAACGCGGCGGTGGCCGCGCAGGCGCTCATCGACGCGGGCGCCGCGCGGGTCGCCATCCTCGATATCGACTACCACCACGGCAATGGCACGCAGACCATCTTCTACGACCGGCCGGACGTGCTGGTGCTGAACATCCATGGCGACCCCATGCAGGAATATCCCTACTTCCTCGGCCATGCGGACGAGACCGGCGCCGGGGCCGGCGAGGGTTTCAACGGCAATTACCCGCTGCCCTGGGGCACCGGCTTCGAGGCGTGGAGCGCGGCGCTGGACCATGCCTGCCACCGCGTGGCCGCTCACGCGCCCGATGCCGTCATCGTCTCGCTCGGCGTGGACACCTACAAGGACGACCCGATCTCCAAGTTCAGGCTCGACAGCCCGGACTATCTCGCCGCCGGGGCGCGCATCGGCCGCCTCGGCCTGCCGACCCTGTTCCTGCTGGAGGGCGGCTACGCGGTCGAGGCCATCGGCGTGAACGTCGCGAACACGCTGGAGGGTTTTCTCCAGCGCTGAGCCGCCTCACCCTTCCACCCGGTTGCGGCCGCCGTGTTTGGCGGCGGAGAGCCGCGCGTCCGCGCGCGCCATCCGGTCCTCCAGCCTGTCGCCGGGCCGGCGCTCGGCAATTCCGAAGCTGGACGTCACCCGCCAGGGCGACGCCACGTTACAGCCGATAAAGGATCTGGTCGGTCCAGAACCGCTCCAGCCGGCCCAGCGCCTTGTTGAGCTGCTGGAATTCCTGCGGCCCGAGGCCGCCGATCTGCTCGATGGTGGCGATATGCTTGGCGTAGAGCCCGTCGACGATGCCCCGCACCTCCTCGCCCTTGGCGGTGAGGCGGATTCGCACCGAGCGCCGGTCGATACGGGAGCGCTGGTGGTCGAGATAGCCGGTCTCGACCAGCTTCTTCAGATTGTAGGAGACGTTGGCGCCGAGATAGTAGCCGCGCGTGCGCAGTTCGCTGGCGGTCAGCTCGGCATTGCCGATGTTGAACAGGAGGAGGGCCTGAACGGCGTTCACGTCCTCGCGCCCGCGCCGGTCGAACTCGTCCTTGACGACGTCGAGAAGGCGCCGGTGCAGCCGCTCCACCAGCGTCAGCGCCTCGTGGTAGAGCGCCGTGATCTCGCCGCCCGGCTCGTTCCCGGCCGCGCCGCGGCGCGCGCCCATCGGCACGACATTGCCGCCGATGCTCTGCGATGTGTCGATACGGGCCGCCTGCCCTGCTGTCTTCATGCCCAAACCCCTGTCGCCGTCCGGGGATTTGCTCCCTCTGAAGCGGCAAGTGTCCGGGGCGCCGGCTAAGAACGGCTTAAGCGGCAGGCTGAATCCTTCGTGAAACGTTATGCCTCACAAAGCCTTAAAATACCGTCGGCAATCGTTAACGGCGCGGTCCGCCACCCTGCAAGGAGCGCACCCAAGGAGCGCGCGCTCTCACGGGCGAGGCCGGCGCGCCTCAACCTTCGCTTTCGCGCGTCGCCTTGTAGGTCAGGAAGGCATAGACCGCGACCAGCGCGGTATCGATGCCGGCGACGATCATCAGCCGTCCGACCCCTTCGGGCGCGTTGGCGTTGATGATGATCTGCACCAGGGCCGTCACCAGCCAGAGCACGACCCCCCAGGAGGCGCCGAGCCAGAGGCCGACGGCCGCCACCGGGTTCATGATCGCCGCCCAGATCACGGCGGATTGCGCCGCCAGCGAGATCATTTCGAAGCGGCTGGTCTCGCCGTCCCACACGCCGCAAATCAGCGTCCAGCTATAGACGGTCTTCACCAGCAGGAAGCCGGCGAGCACGCGCAGATACAGCACGACGCGGCTTTGCCAGAGCGGCAGTTCGGCACCGGCCGGGCCGCGCGTGGCATCGATGGGGTCGTAAGGGGTACTCATACCGCTTCCATAGCCCAATTCGCGCTCAGGTGAGCACCAATTCGTCGGGAAGCGGTTCGTCGAACAGCGCGGCGATGGCGGCGGGGTCCACGCCCTCAAGGCTCGACGGCTTCCAGCGCGGCGCCTGGTCCTTGTCGATCAGCACCGCCCGCACGCCTTCATCGAAGTCCGGCAAGTCGAGCAGCCGCGAGACGAGGCGGAATTCATAGGCGAAGCAGCCGGCGAGATCGACGCCCGCTCCCCGCTGCATCTGCTGGAAGGCGATGTGAACGCTGGTCGGCGACGCCCGGCGGATCGTCGCCGCCTGCACGCGGGCGAAGGCGGCCTCGTCCCCGCTGCCCGCCGAGCAGAGGTCGAGCGCGAGGAGAATGGCCTCAACCGAGTTGCCGGCGAAGATGCGGTCGATCGAGGGAAAGAGCGCCCGCAGGCTTGCCGCCGGCGCATGGGTGGCGAAGCGCGCCAATGTGCGCTCCATCGACTCGCCTTCCGCCAGCGCGTCGATCAGTTCCGGCCAGCGCGCGACGGGCACGTGATGCGTGTAGAGGCCGAGCGCCATGGCATCGGAGAGGCCGATCCGCGCGCCGGTCATGGCGAGCCAGCTGCCGCTCCAGCCCGGCAGGCGCGGCAGCACGAAGGTCGCGCCGACATCCGGGAACAGCCCGATGGC
>JAEZMI010000305.1 GCA_023414975.1 Pseudomonadota bacterium
CGGCAGGGTGTAGGCGATGACGTAGTCGCCCGCCTTCGTTCCCACGGAGCCGTGGCCGCCGGCGACATGGACGATGAACTGGCGCCCGCCTACCTCGTAACTCATCGGGGTCGCCTGACCGCCGGCCGGCAGGCGCTGGCGCCAGAGCACCTCCCCGGTCGCGACATCATAGGCGCGCAGGTAATCGTCGATCGCCGCGCCGAGGAAGGCGACGCCGCTCGCCGTCACCATCGGCCCCCCGATGCCGGGCACGCCCAGGGTGATCGGCGGGAGAGGAATGGGCCCGGCGTCGCGGATCGTGCCGTTCGGCCGCAGATAGGCCTTCGCGCCGGTCGCCAGATCGACGCCGGTCACATAGCCCCAGGGCGGCGCCTGGCACGGCAGGCCGAGGGGCGAGGTGAACGGGCCCATGCGCACGCCGTAATCGCCGCCCTCATTGATGTTCAGCCCGGCCTCGCTGGAGTTCGCCTGCTCGTCCGCATCGATCTCGCCGGCCGGCACGAGCTGGGAGGTGAAGGCGATATAGGTCGGCATGGCGAACATCACTTGCCGCACCGGGTCGACCGCTACCGATCCCCAGTTGAAGGTGCCGAAATTACCGGGATAGACCAGCGTCCCCTGGAAGCTGGGCGGCGTGTAGCGGCCCTCGTAACGCAGCCCGCGGAACTTGATGCGGCACATGAGCTGATCGAGGAGGCTCGCGCCCCACATGTCGCTCTCGCGCAGCGGCTCCGGCGCGAAACTGAGCGAGGATACGGGTTGGGTGGGCGCCGTGAAGTCGCCGGGCACGTCTACCCCGCTCGGCGCCGGCACCTCGCTGACCGGCAGGATCGGCGTGCCGGTGCGACGGTCGAGCACATAGACGTCGCCCTGCTTGGTCGGGACGACCACGGCGGGCACTGACTGGCCCTCGCGCCGGAGATCGACGAGCACGGGCTGGGCCGGCACGTCCATGTCCCACAGATCGTGGTGCACCGTCTGGAAGACCCAGCGCAGCCGGCCGCTCGCCACATCGAGCGCCACGACGGAGGAGGAGAACCGCTCCACCTCCGGGCTGCGATCCGTGCCGATCTGGTCGGGCGTCTTGTTGCCGAGCGGGATGTAGACGAGGCCGAGGTCGGGATCGGCGCTGAAGATCGACCAGCTGTTGGGCGAGTTCGGCGTGTAGGTCTCGTCCGCCGCCGGAGGGGCGGTGCGGTCCGGGTTGCCGGAATCCCATGCCCAGCGCAGGGCGCCGCTGCGCACATCATAGCCGCGGATAACGCCGGAGGGCGCCGCGATGGCGTAATTGTCGTTCACCGCGCCACCGATGATCAGCACATCGTTCACGATGGCCGGCGGGGAAGTCGAGTAATAGAAGCCGGCGCGCTGGTGGGGCATGTTCGCCCAGAGGTTCACGACGCCGTTCTCGCCGAACCCGGCGCAGGGACGCCCGGTGAGCGCGTCGAGCGCGAACAGGCGCGCATCCGCCGTCGGCAGGTAGACGCGCGCCGAACAGGCGGGCGCCGCCGCCAGATCAGCCTCGCCCACCGCCGCGTCGCGGAAATAGGAGAGCCCCCGGCAGGTCTGGTGCTGGCGGGAGGGCTCCATGCCGGCATCGGGATCAAAGCGCCAGCGTTCCGCGCCGGTCTCGGCGTCGAGGGCGATGGCGAGGCTGTGAGGGGTGCAGACATAGAGGAGATCGCCGATTTTCAGCGGCGTTACCTGATAGGTCGTCTCCGGCACGTCGTCCGGCCCGCGCAGGTCGCCCGTGCGGTAGGTCCAGGCGACCTCCAGCCGCCCCACATTCTCGGGGGTGATCTGGGTCAGCGGCGTGTAGCGCTGGCCCGCCAAGGTGCGCCCGTAATGCAGCCACTCGCCGGGCGGCACGCCGCCATCGGGCGGACCATTCGGCTCGATGGTGCCGACGAGGCGGCCCTTCAGGCTGTGCGGGTCGCGCGTGAGGGCCGTGCCCGCCACGCCGACGCAGGCGAGCACGACGAGCGCGAGCGCAACCTGGCTCGCATCCCAGCGCCGGCCCGCACCGACCGCCCAGGGCGTCAGCAGCCACACGCCGAGCAGCACCACGAGCCCGCCGCGCGTGCCGAGCGGCCACCAGTCGAGGCCGACTTCCCACACCGCCCAGCCGAGCGTCGCCGCCAGCAACAGCGCGTAGAGCAACCGAACCTGCGGGCGCCGCCGCCACACGAGCAGGGCGCAGGCCAAAAGGCCGAGGCCGAGCGCCAGGTAGAACCAGCTGCCGCCCAGCATGACCAGCCAGACACCGCCGCCCGCCAGGAACAGGCCGATGAGAGCAAGGATGAGGGTCGTGATGAGACGCATGGGCCGGTCCTTCCGAGGGCGGGCGCGCAAGAGCGCGGCCCCGGCGGGCATGGGCGGAGAGGTTGTCGGTCGTCGTTGGGCTAACCGGCCAGCCGCCGATCCGTTCCCCATCTCGCCGCTCTCGGCCGCCCTGATGAACCCGCCTGCCGCCGTCGCGTTGAACCGCGACGGGCACCTGAGACCAGCGGAGACCCCCATGCGGACGGACCAGTCGATGACGCGGGACAGTGCCGCCGGCGAGGATGAGCCGATGACGGGCGGGGAGCCTCTGCATGACGCGGGCGCCGTGCTCGCCCGCAACATCCGCGCGCTGCGCGATGCCGAACGGGCGGAAGAGGCGCGCGCGACGCTGAGCGCCCGCATCGCCGAGGCGATGACCGCCTTCACCGGCTCGATGACCTTCGCCGTGATCCACCTCGCCATCGTGGCGGCGTGGGTTCTCGTCAATGTCGGCTGGGTGCCGGGGGTGGGGCGCTTCGACCCGACCTTCGTCATCCTCGCCACAGCCGCCTCGGTGGAGGCGATCTTCCTGTCGACCTTCGTGCTCATCAGCCAGAACCGCGCCGCCGCGATGGCTCAGCGGCAGGCCTCGCTGGACCTGCAGATCAACCTGCTCACCGAGCATGAGCTGACCCGGCTGATCACACTATGCCGGGCGATGGCGGAGAGGATGGGCATGGATGAAGCGCGCGACGGCAGCCTCGCCGGGCTCGAGCGCCATGTGGCGCCCGAAAAGGTGATGGCGCGCATCAGCGCCGCCCAGTTGGATGAGGACGCCGATGACCCGGCGGGTCAGCCCCGGCCATAGAGGCGGTCGATGACGGCGGCGATATCGACCAGCCGGTCCGCCGCCGGGTCATAGCCGGCGCCGCGCGCCAGGCGCTCCCCCCATGCCGCCGCGGCGCGGCCGCCCCAGGCGTCGGGCGGGACCGCCAAGGTCTCGCGCGCCGTGCCGCGGAAGCGCTCGGCGGTGAAGTCGTAGAAGGAGCCCGCGACATTTCGGAAGGAGGCCCCGCCGCGCGGTCCGTAGAATTCGGCGGCGATGACCGCGTCGCAGCCCGCGTTCAGCCGCCAGGAACAGGCGAGGCGCACCACCGTGCCGGACGCCAGCTCCAGCGTCGCCACCGCGTAATCCTCCACCCTGTCCGACGCGGCTTCGATGGGCGCCCCATCGGCGAACAGATGCGCGGAGACGGCGCGGACCTGCGGAAAATCGAGCACCCACAGAGCGAGGTCGACAAGGTGGATGCCGAGATCCATGACGCAGCCGCCGCCGGACTGGCGCGGGTCATAGAACCATGCCTTGTCCGGCCCATAGGCGTTGTGGAAGGTGAGATCGACCGCGTGGACGGGCCCCAGCTCACCCCCCGTGACCAGATCGCGGATGGATGCCATGCCTCTCGTGTGGCGATAGGAGAAGTCCACCCCGAGCAGCAGGTCGTTCGCCCGTGCCGCCTCCACCACGGCCCGGTTCTCCGCCACGGTGCGACCGAGGGGCTTCTGGCAGAACACGGCAACCCCGGCATCGAGCGCCTGAAGGCACTGATCGGCGTGCATGGCGCTGGGCGTGGCAATGACGATGCCATCGAGATCCTGCGCCAACAGTTCCGCCAGCGAGTGCGCGCGAGCCGCCCGCGGCGCCAGCGCCAGCGCACCCTCGGCCATCGCATCGTTCGGCTCGACGATGGCGGCGGCCTCGATGGCGCCGGTCGCCAGCATCGCCTCCATTCGGTTGCGGCCGATCCAGCCGACGCCGAGAAAGCCGATGCGCGGGCGGCGCGTGAGGTTCGCCCCGTGGGGGAGGCTCAGCGTATCGGTCATCGACGGCGCTCCCTTACACACCCCAGGGGCGGATGACCGCCTTTACGAACCCCTCGGGCCGGTCGCGCGTCGCGTCGAGCGCCGCGCCGAGCCCTTCCAGCGGGAACTGGTGCGTGCAGAGAGCGGCGGGGTCCACCTGCCCGCTCGCCACCACGGGAAGGGCCGCGCGCATCCCCGCGACATAGGTGCGAGGGTCGCGCTCATGGGCGTTGATGACGTCGAGACCCCGCCAGTTCCACAGCCACATATTCACCTGCCGCGGCCCGTCCTGGTGATAGCCGGCGACGACGAGCCGCCCGCGCTCGGCGGTGATCTCGGCGGCGAGGTCCAGCGGCCATTGCTTGCCGACCGCCTCGATGACCCGCTCGCACCAGGCGCCGCCGGTCAGCTCGCTCACCCGCGCGACGATGGCGTGATGGTCGTCCATCGCCAGAACCTCCGCCGCGCCCATGCGGCGGGCGAGATCCTGCGCGAAGGGACGCCGGGCGATGGCGATGACACGCGCGCCGGCATCGCTGGCAAGGCGCGTGAGGATGGCACCGAGGAAGCCGATTCCGATAATGGCCACGTTCTGGCCCGGCGCGATGTCGGCGCGCCGGAAAATGTTGAGCGCGCAGCCCAGCGGCTCGCCGGGGAAGTCGAGCCCGTCGAGTTCCGGGGGAAGCTCCACCACCGCGTCGGCGGCGGCGAGATCATATTGCGCATAGGCGCGGTAGGAGAGCGCGGCGACGCGGCGGCCGATCAATCCCTCGTCCACGCCGGGGCCGACCGCGTCGACGATGCCCCAGCCCTCATGACCGAGATCGCCGGGCGTGGTGGGAAAGCTCATCCACTCCGGCCCCGACCAGGGGGCGAGGTTGGAGGCGCAGACGCCGCACCCCTCCACGCGCAGGCGTAACTGCCCCGCTCCCGGCTCGGGACGCGGCACATCCACGACGACGACACGGCCCGGACCGTTGATGACGGCCGCGCGCATCATGGCGACGTCGGCGCGCGACACCGGCGTGTCGATAGCTTCGCTCTGCATGCTTCCCCTGCTCGGCTTGAACGGCTCGGCTTGAACGGCCCTGAGGCGCGACGGCCCTGAGGCGCAACGGCCGGAGGAACAAACATGTTCCGGCCCTTCTTTCCCCCGCATGCTGATTTATGGCGACCGCAGCCGCCGCGCCCGCATGCGGGATGTGCTGGAGCAACTCGACCTCGCCGCCGCCGGGCTCGAAGCGCCGCGCGACGACCGGGCCGGCTGGATCGGCCGGCATGCGGCGCTGGTCGATCTGTTCATCGATGCCGCCGGGCTCGTTCAGGCCATCGAGGATGCCGCCTTCGCGGCCACGGGAGTGGACCGGCTGACTCCGGACGCCGAGGCCCGCGCCGGGGCGCTCGTCGACCTCGCCCGGACGGTGATGCTGTCGTTTGAAACCGGGACGCTCCCTTCCACCGCCGAGGCGCGGGCGCTGGTGGCGCGCCTTGCCGGCGGCGGGCCCGCGGAAGACCTGCGGATCAGGACGGCGGAGGGCTATGCCTATTACGCCCTCTACCCGGAAGCCTATGGCGAGGCCGGGCGCGTGCTGGCGGGTGGGTCGCCCGCCGTGCTCGGCTTGCGCAGCATCGGCACCGGTCTCGGGGCGATGGTCGCGGCGGCGGGCGGCGCCGGCCTGTTCGCCACGCTGCGGCCGGTGGGCGACGTCTTCGAGCGGCGGCTCGCGCTCGATAAGAACCTTCGGCACCGCCTCGCGGCCCGCGCCGCCTTCCCCGCCGCCATCGTCGATGAGGGGCCCGGCCAATCCGGCAGCTCCATGGCGGGCGCGGCCGCGGCGCTGGAGGAACTGGGGATGCCGGCCGGCAAACTGCATTTCTTTTCCTCGCATGGCGGCGCGCCGGGGAGCGCGGCCACGGATGCCGTACGCCAGCGCTGGAACACCACGCCGCGCCATGTCCGGACACTCGACGATCTCGCCGGCGCGGGATGGCTGCGGCTCGCCGCCTGGGTGGAGGATCTGACCGGGCCGGCCATCGCGCCGCTCATCGATATCGGCGGCGGGCGCTGGCGCGATCACCGTGCCTTCACCCGCCGTCCGCCGGGCGGACTGATGCGGGAGCGGCGCAAATTTCTGCTGACGAGCCGGGCCGGCACCTTCCTGCTGCGCTTCGCCGGGCTGGGCGCGACCGGCGCGGCGGCGGTGGACCGCGCCATGCGGCTCGCGCGCGCCGGCCTCACCCCGCCCGTGCTGGGGCTGCGCCACGGCTTCCTCGTGGAGCGGTGGCTGGGCGACGCCGTGGTGCCGGAGGAGCACGGGGACGATGCCGGCCTGCTGGCGCATGTCGCGGACTATCTCGCCTTCCGCGCGCGATATCTGCCGGCCGGGGCGCGGGACGGTGCGCCGCTCACCGAACTTGCCGCCATGGCCGAGCGCAATCTCGGCCTTTTAGCCCGCGCGCCGGTGGACATGGGCGCGCTGGCCGCCGACGCCGCCCAGCTCGCGCCCCGCGTGCGACGGGTGGCGACGGATAACCGGCTGCACCGCTGGGAGTGGCTGCGCCTGCCCGACGGGCGGCTGCTGAAGGCCGACGCCAGCGATCATTGCGCCGGGCATGACCTGATCGGCTGCCAGGACATCGCCTGGGACGTGGTGGGTGCGAGTGTGGAACTCGGGCTGGACGCAGCCGCGCTGACGGCGGCGCTCGAACGGCGCGGCGTCAAGGTGGACACCGCGCTGACCGCCTTCTACCGCCCCTGCTATGCCGCCTTTGAAGCCGGCAGCTTCTACTTAGATGCTTCCAACACCTCGGAGTACCCGGATAAGTTTTTACTTGAAGATCAAATATTGAGATACCTGAAAACAATAAATGTTAGGCAACCCGACTAGAATTTGCCGGAACCATCTTTGTTGCTGCCCGTTGGGACGCGGAGCAGGTCAGCCCAAGATGGAGGCCGCATGTCCCAGAGCACCAGCACCACCGACCACAAGGCGATCCGCCGCTGGGTGGAGGAACGCGGTGGTCGTCCCGCGCGCGTGAAGGCCACAGGCAAGGGCGACGACCCCGGCATTCTCCGCGTCGATTTCGGCGAGCCGGAAGACGCGCTGGAGGAGATTTCCTGGGAGGAGTTCTTCGAGAAGTTCGAGGAGAACAAGCTCGCCTTCCTTCACGCGGAGGACGGCAAGAGCCGGTTCAACAAGCTCGTCCACCGCCATCAATCCTGACGCGGGCCCTCATGAAAAACGTTCTCATCACCGGTGGTGCCGGTTTCATCGGCTGCCATGTCACCAAGGCCTTGCTGGATCAGGGCCACCGCGTGCGCGTGCTCGACAATCTGGTGGAGCAGGTCCATCAGGATGTCGGTCCGGCCCGCCTGCCGCCCGAGGTCGAGTTCATCGAAGGCGACCTGCGCGACGGGGAAAAGGTCGCGCAGGCGCTGCGCGGGGTCGATCATGTGATCCATCTCGCGGCGGAGGTCGGCGTCGGCCAGAGCATGTACGCCATCGACCGCTACGTGTCGGTCAATGATCTCGGCACCGCGGTGCTGTTCCAGCAGCTCATCGACCATCCGGTGAAGCGCGTCGTCACCGCGTCGTCCATGAGCATCTATGGCGAGGGCCTCTACCGCCGCGCCGACGGCACGCTCGTCGAGGATGCGGAGCGGCGCGAGGGGCGCCCGGGCGCGTGGGAGCCGGTGGACTCGGCCGGCGAGCCGCTGATCCCCATGCCGACCCCCGAGACCAAGCGGCCGAGCCTTGCCTCGGTCTATGCGCTGTCGAAATACGTCCAGGAGCGGCTGACCCTCACGCTGTGCCACGCCTATGGTATGGAAGGCGTGGCGCTGCGGTTGTTCAACGTCTATGGACCCGGTCAGGCGCTCTCCAACCCCTATACGGGCGTCCTCGCCATCTTCGCCTCGCGGCTGCTTAACGAGCGCGCCCCGCTGGTCTTCGAGGATGGCCGGCAACGCCGCGACTTCGTGCATGTGAGCGACGTGGCGCGGGCTTTCGCGCTGGCGCTGGAGCATGAGAAGGCGCCGGGCAACGTCTACAATGTCGGCAGCGGCGAACACCGCACCATTGCCGAGGTCGGCGACGTGCTCGCCGCCGCCATGGGCCGGCCCGACATCCGCGCCGAGATCACCGGCAAGGCGCGTTCGGGCGACATCCGCCACTGCTTCGCCGACATCACCCGTGCCGAGGCCGAACTCGGCTTCCGTGCCCGGCAGGATTTCGGCGCCGGGCTCGCCGAGCTCGCTGAATGGGTGGCGCAGCAGCAGGCGAATGACCGGGTGGAAGACGCCCGCCGCGAGCTCGAAGCGCGAGGGCTGGTTGCATGACGGCGCCGGACCCGAACGGGCCGATTCTCATCACCGGCGGTGCCGGCTTCATCGGCAGCAACCTTGCCGACCGCATCGCCAGCGCCGGGCACCGTGTGCTGGTGCTCGATTCCCTCGCCCGGCCCGGCGTCGAGGCGAACGCCCTCTGGCTGAAGGGGCGCCACGGCGACCGCGTGCATCTGCTCGTCGAGGACATCCGCGATGCGGAAGCGGTGGAGCGGGCGGTCGCGCCGGCACGCGCCGTGTTCCACCTCGCCGCACAGGTGGCGGTGACGCACAGCCTTGTCGACCCGCGTGCCGACTTCGCCATCAACCTCCAGGGGACGATGAATCTTCTGGAGGCGCTGCGGGCGCGCCGTGCGGCAGTGCCCCTGGTCTTTGCCAGCACCAACAAGGTCTATGGCGATCTCGCCGACATTCCGCTCGCCCTGCGGGACGGCGCGTATCACCCGGTCGACGACATCCTGCGCAAGCGCGGCATCGGCGAGGACCGCCCGCTGGATTTCCATACGCCCTATGGCTGCTCCAAGGGGGCCGCCGACCAGTATGTGCTGGACTACGCCCGCAGCTTCGGCCTGCCGGCCGCCGTGCTGCGCATGAGCTGCATTTACGGGCCGCGTCAGCTCGGCACCGAGGACCAGGGCTGGGTCGCCCATTTCCTCATTCGCGCCATGCGCGGCGAAGCCATCACCGTCTATGGCGACGGCTGCCAGGTGCGGGACGTGCTGTTCGTCGATGACGCGGTCGAGGCCTATATGCGCGTGTGGGAAGCGCTTCGCCAGCCGGATAGCCCCCTCCACGGGCGTGCCTTCAATCTCGGCGGCGGGCCGGGAAACGCGGTCAGCCTGCGGCAGATCATCGGGCACATCGAGGCCCTGACCGGCCGCAAGATGGATCTCGCTTTCGAGCCATGGCGGGCGGGCGACCAACGCTACTTCGTCGCCGACACCCGCCGCCTCAGCCGCGACCTCGATCTCCCGGCCCCTACCCCGTGGCGCACGGGCCTCGCACGGCTCGCCGACTGGCTGACCGTCGCGACCCGCGAGCGCACGCAGCGCCAGGTGGAGGCGTGACATGACGGCGCCACCGCAACCGAGCGCGCGCAGGAAGCTGCGCCTTTTCATGACCGCCGACGCGGTGGGCGGGGTGTTCACCTACGCGGTGGACCTCGCCGCCGGCCTCGTGCCGCACGGCGTGGAGACGACGCTGGCGATCATGGGCCCGTCTGCGGAACCGGCACAGCGAGAAGCGGCGGCGCGGGTGGTGGGCCTGTCCTTCATCGACAGCCATCTGCCCCTCGATTGGCTGGCGCAGGACGCCAACGCGGCCGACCAGGCCGCCACGGAGATTGCGGCGCTGGCGAGCTGGCACAGGGCGGACGTCGTTCACCTCAATACCCCCGCCCTCGCCTGCGCCACCTATGAGCGGCCGGTGGTGGCCGCGCTGCACTCCTGCCTCGCCAGCTGGTGGAGCGCGGTCAAAGGCGGGCCGATGCCCGAGGATTTCCGCTGGCGCACCGAACTGACGGCGCGCGGGCTGCGCTGCGCCGACGCCGCCGTCTGTCCGACCCAGGCTCTCGCCGCGGAAGTGGAGCGGCTCTATGGGCGCCGCCCGATCGCCGTGCCGAACGGGCGGGCTCTCCCGGAATTCCCCTCTAAGACGAAGGATGACGGCTTCGTCTTCGCGACGGGGCGGCTCTGGGACGAGGGCAAGAATCTCGCGACCTTGGTGACGGCCGCGCCGATGATGGACCTGCCCGTGTTCGTTGCCGGACCGCTCGACGGGCCGAACGGCGCGCGCGCCGATGCCGGGGCGATCACCGCGTTGGGGGCGCTGCCGCCGGAAGCCATCCGCGCCCGCCTGGCCGAGCGCCCCATCTTCGTGGCGCCGGCGCTCTACGAACCCTTCGGCCTCGGCGTGCTCGAAGCCGCGCAGGCCGGCTGCGCGCTGGTGCTGGCGGATATCCCGACCTTTCGCGAACTCTGGAGCGGCGCGGCCATCTTCGTCAGCCCGCGCGACGCGGCGGGTTTCGCCACCGCCGTGAACCGCCTGCACCGCCGCGCCGACGAGCGCCACCGCATGGGCACGGCCGCCCGCGAGCGCGCCGGGCGCTACAGCGTCGCCGCGATGGCGCGGCGGATGATGCACATCTACGCCGGCCTACTCGCCGGCCGGAAAGGAGCGGCGGCATGAGGGCGCGCGCATGAAGATCGTCTATTTCACCCATTCGCTGCTCTCCTGCTGGAACCACGGCAACGCGCATTTCGTGCGCGGCGTGCTGCGCGAACTCCACACCATGGGCCATGAGGTGCAGGTCTTCGAACCCGTCGCCGGGTGGAGCCTGACCAATTTGCTGCGCGACCATGGCGAAGCGGGGCTGGAGGCGTTTCGCGCCGCCTATCCCGAACTCGCCTCCCGCCCCTTCCACCGCGACGAGGACCCCGCCGAACTCATCGAGGGCGCCGATCTCGTCGTGGTGCATGAGTGGAACGAGCCCGCGCTGGTGGCCGCATTGGGGACGGCGCGCAAGCGGCGCAGCGATTTCCGCCTGCTGTTCCACGACACGCATCATCGCGCGGTGAGCGCGCCCGAGGCCATGCGCGCCTATGACCTCTCCGGCTATGACGGCGTGCTGGCGTTCGGCGCCTCGCTCGCCGAGGTGTACCGCGGCTGGGGCTGGGGCGAGCGCGTCTTCGTCTGGCATGAAGCGGCCGACACGCGCCATTTCAAGCCGCCGGCGCAGGAAGCGGTGCGCCACGGTCTCGTCTGGATCGGCAATTGGGGCGATGGCGAGCGCACCGCCGAGATCGAGGCCTTCCTGCTGCGCCCCGCCGCCGAAGCCGGCCTGCCGCTCGACATCTACGGCGTGCGCTACCCCGACGAGGCGCGGGTGATGCTCGACGCCCACGGCGTCGCCTATCGCGGCTGGTTGCCCAATGCCTCGGTGCCCGCCGCCTTCGCCGGCCATATCGCCACCGTTCACGTGCCCCGGCGCTTCTACTCCACGATCCTGCCGGGCATTCCGACCATCCGGGTGTTCGAGGCGCTGGCGTGCGGCATCCCGCTGGTTTCCGCGCCGTGGGAGGACAGCGAGCGGCTGTTCACGCCCGGCCTGGATTACCTCGTCGCGCGCGACGGCGCGGAGATGACGGCCCATCTCCGGCGCCTTGCCGCCGAGCCGGAACTGCGCGCCGCGCTCGCCCGGCGGGGCCGCGCCACCATCGAGGCACGCCATAGCTGCGCCCACCGCGCGCGCGAACTCATCGACATCGCCGCGCGCATTCATTCCCCGAATGTCGAGGCCGCCGCATGAAGCTCGCCTTTTACGGCTCCAGCCTGCTTTCCTCCTACTGGAACGGCGCCGCCACCTATTATCGCGGCCTGCTGGCCGATCTCGCACGGCGCGGCTACGCGATCACCTTCTACGAACCGGACGCCTTCGACCGGCAGCAGCATCGCGACATCGAGCCGCCAGACTGGGCGCGGGTCGTGGTCTACCCGGCAACCGAAAGCGCGGTCCGCGAGGTGACGGCGGAGGCCGCCCACGCCGACATCGTGGTCAAGGCGAGCGGCGTCGGCGTGTTCGACGACGCCCTGCTCGACGGCGCGATGGCGGCGGCGCGGCCGGAGGCCCTGCGCATCTTCTGGGACGTCGATGCCCCGGCGACGCTGGAGACGCTGCGCAGCGGCGGGCCGGCCGCCATGTCGCCGGAGGTCATCCGCCGCCATCTGCCGTCGCTCGACCTCGTGCTGACCTATGGCGGCGGACCGCCGGTGATCGCGGCCTATGAGAGCTTCGGCGCCCCGCGCTGCGTGCCGATCTACAACGCGCTCGACCCCGCGACCCATCACCCCGTGGCGCCGGACGAGCGCTTCGCGTGCGACCTCGCCTTCCTCGGCAATCGCCTGCCGGATCGCGAGGAGCGGGTGACGCAGTTCTTCCTCGTGCCGGCGGCGCGCCTGCGCGAACGCCAGTTCCTCATTGGTGGCAATGGCTGGCACGAGCGGGCGATGCCGCCCAACGTACGGCATATCGGCCATGTCTATACGCGCGAGCACAACGCCTTCAACGCGACGCCGCGCGCCGTGCTGAACGTCGCCCGCAGTTCCATGGCCGATATCGGTTTCTCGCCGGCCACCCGCGTCTTCGAGGCCGCGGGCGCCGGAGCCTGCCTCATCACCGACGCCTGGGAAGGGATCGAACTGTTCCTCAGGCCCGGCGAGGAGGTCCTGGTCGCCCGCGACGGGATGGATGTCGCCGAGATGCTGGAGGGGCTGACGCCCGCGCGCGCCGCCGCCATCGGCAAGGCCGCGCTGGCCCGCGTTCTCGCCGAGCACACCTATGCCCATCGCGGCGCGGAGGTCGACCAGTTGCTGCGCGCGCGCCTTGCGGGCAAGCGCGAGAGGAGGCTCGCATGCGCCTCGTAGTTCTCGGCCTCAGTCTCACCTCGTCCTGGGGCAATGGCCACGCGACGACCTATCGCGCCCTGCTGCGCGCCTTCGCGGCGCGGGGCCATGAGGTGCTGTTCCTCGAACGCGACCAGCCCTGGTACGCCGCCCATCGCGACCTGCCGCGCCCGGATTTCTGCGAACTCGCGCTCTACGAGTCGGTGAGCGATCTCGCGCGATATCGCGCGGCGATCGCGGACGCCGACGCGGTGATGGTCGGCTCCTATGCCCCGGACGGCATGGCGGTCGGCGACCTCGTGCAGACGCTGGCGCAGGGCGTCGCCGCTTTTTACGACATCGACACGCCGGTGACGCTGGCGGCGCTGGAGCGCGGCGACTGCGCCTATCTGAGCCCCGCCCAAATCCCCGGCTACGATCTCTATCTCTCCTTCACCGGCGGCCCGACGCTCGACTGGCTGATGACCCGTTACGGCTCGCCGGTCGCCCGCGCCCTTTACTGCTCGGTCGACGAGACGCTTTATCGGCCGGTCGAAACGCCGCCGACCTACGATCTCGGCTATCTCGGGACCTATTCGCCCGACCGGCAGCCGACGCTGGACGCCCTTTTGATCGAGCCGGCCCGCAGGGCGCCGGAGCGGCGCTTCATCGTCGCCGGGCCGCAATATCCACGCGACATCGACTGGCCGGCCAACGTCGAGAGGCGCGAGCATGTGCCGCCGGCCGAGCATGCCGCCTTTTACGGCGCCTGCCGCTACACGCTGAACGTCACCCGTGCCGACATGCGGCGCGCCGGCTGGAGCCCCAGCGTGCGGCTGTTCGAAGCCGGGGCCTGCGGCGCGGCGATCCTGTCCGATCCCTGGGCGGGGCTTGAGGATGTGCTCACCCCCGGCAGCGACATCGCGGTCGTCGGCGCGCCGCACGAGGTGCTGGCTCATCTGGCCGCCCCGGACACGCGACGCAGGGCGATGGGCGAGGCCGCGCGCCGCCGTGTGCTTGCGGCCCACACCGCCGCCCACCGCGCCGCCGATCTGGAGCGTCATCTCCTCGCCACGCGCGGCGTCGGCGGCGCCCGTGCCGCAGCTGCCGATTTCCACAAGCCGGCCGCCGCGCCGGAGTTCTGAAGGGTTGCGTCATGAAGCCGAAGAACGAAGCGCTTGCCGTGGTTGCCGGAGGAGCCGGTTTCATTGGCTCGCATCTCATCGACGCCCTGCTGGCGCGTGGGCTGCGCGTGGTGTGCATCGACAATTTCCAGACCGGCCGTTTCGAGAACATCGCGCATCTGGAGAGCGATCGACGGTTCGATGTGATCGAGGCCGATGTGATTGACCCGCTGTCGGGGAAGCTCACGCGGGGCACGGGCCGGCCATCCTATGTGTTCAACCTCGCCTGCGCCGCGTCGCCGCCGCACTATCAGGCCGACCCCGAGCACACGATGATGACCAGCGTCGTGGGAACGCACCGGCTGCTGAGGCTGGCCGAGGAGACCGGCGCGCGCTTCCTCCAGGCCTCCACCAGCGAGGTGTATGGCGACCCGGAGGTGCATCCGCAACGCGAGAGCTACTGGGGCAATGTGAACCCGGTGGGCCCGCGCGCCTGCTATGACGAGGGCAAGCGGGCGGCCGAGGCGCTGACCTTCGACTTCCTCCGCGCCAAGCGGGTGGACGCCCGCGTCGCCCGCATCTTCAACACCTATGGTCCGCGCATGCGCGCCGATGACGGGCGCGTGGTGTCCAATGTCATCACCCAGGCCCTGGCCGGCGACGACATCACGCTCTATGGCAGCGGTGAGCAGACCCGTTCGTTCTGCTATGTGGACGACCTCGTGCGCGGCCTCCTCGCCCTCATGCTGCACGACGAGAGCTACCGGGGCGCCGTCAATCTGGGCAACCCGAACGAAATCACCGTCCGTGAGCTGGCCGAGCGGGTGGTCGAGATGACCGGCACCCGCTCCGGCATCACCTTCCGTCCGCTGCCGGTGGATGACCCCCGCCGCCGCAAGCCCGATATCAGCACCGCCCGCGAGGTTCTGAAATGGGAGCCGGAGGTCGTGCTGGAACAGGGGCTCGCGCACACCATCGAGCATTTCAGCTCGATCGCGGACGCCGCGGCCCGCCTGCCGCTATCGAGCGCACGCAAGCGTCGGGGCACCGGCGAGGATCGCCTCGCCGCTCATTGAGACGCGCCACGGAGCCAAAAAGGGCCGGCAGTGCCGGCCCTTTTTCGTGACAGGCCGATGGCAACCGCCTCAGACGGTGGACAGGCTGGATGCCGGCTGCGGCACGGGATGGGTGGAGGCCGGCGCATAACGGCGGATCATCGTCTCGCAGAAGGCGGCGAACTCGTCCGCCACCGCAGGCGGGCTGGTGTGGTGCGGGGCAAGGCCGCGATGCTCCGGCGTGAAGCAGAAGGTGACGGTGACGTCGAACTCCTCCAGCGCCCCCATCATCCGGTCGAACCAGCGCTCCGCATCCGGGCGGAAGCTGTCGGCCCAGGACAGCCCGGTGCGCAGATAGGTGACGCCAAGCCGGCGCATCCACGCCACCGCATCGTCAAGGCGCGGGTCCTCATAGTGGAACCACTGCACGAGACCCATCTGCGGGGTGAGGCGGGGGAACAGGTCGAGTGCCGGCTTCGGCGTGCCGTCGGCGCGGATCAGCCCCATGTGGAAGTGCCGGTAGTAGGACGAACCCTCCGCCTCCTTGTGGCGGGTCGTGGCGCCCCATTCCATCGGCAGATCGAACAGGCTGTACCAGTGAATGCGCGGCGCCTTGCCGACCAGCAGTTCGGCGGTGCGCTCAAGCCCCCAGAGCTGCACCTCATCGGCCCCGAACGTCGAGATGCCGACTTCGCTGACCCAGATCGGGAGATCGGTGACTGACCGGATCTCCGCGATCTTGGCCGGCCATTCCTGGATCTGCCAGAGATTCCAGTCGAGCGGGAAGCCATGCACCGCGACCGCGTCCATGTGATCCAGAACGCCGCGCGTCTTCATGTTCATCATGAACGCGGGATCGATCGGCGAGACGCCGCCGAGCACCCGCGGGAGACGGGGGTTCGCCGCCCGGATCGCCTGCGCGGCGCGCGTGGCCATGTCCGCGAACAGCATCCAGTCGGGATCGAGCGCCGGGTCCCAATGGGACTTGTTGTTCGGTTCGTTCCAGATCATCGCCGCTTCGATCATCGCACGCCTCCCGCCGGATAGACCGCGCCCTCGCCCGCCGGCGGTCCGGCGGCGCGGCACAGATAGACCTCCGCTTCGGGATGACTGACAATCTCGAAACCCGCCGAGCGCAGCATCGCCTCGACGCAGGCACGGTTCGGCACCCACCAGTTGGTGGGGTCGTTCGCGTAGCGATGCTCGATGAAGTGCAGACGGGGAAAGCCGGCATCGTCGAAGAGCTGGGTATTCCAGAAATGGGGGTTCTCGCCGACCGGCGTCACGCTGGTGCTGCCGCGCTGCATGGACTGGAAGACCATGAGATCCCCGACCACATGCTCGCGAATGAGGTCGAGCGCCAGCAGCGGGTGGCGCAGGTGGTAGAGCACGCCCATGAACAGGACGAGGTCGAATTTCTCGCCGAGCGCGGCGACGTCATAGACCGACAGCTTCTCGAAGCCGATGTCGAGCTCGGCCACCTCGGCGGCGAAGCGTGCCTGGGCGAGATAGGCCTCGTCGAAGTCCACGCCGAGCACGCGCGCGGCGCCCCGGCGCTTCATCTCCAGTGAGTAGAAGCCGGCATTGCAGCCGATATCGAGCACGCTCTTGCCGCTCAAATCCGCCGGAATGGCGTCGGCGAACCGCTTCCATTTGGAACGGGGGTAATCGCCGAGAAAATGGTCCGGCGCCGTTCGGACGCCTTCCAGATCGAGATTATGGAACCATGGCCCGAGCCGGCTGACACGCTGCTCGATCTCGTCGCGGGTCATCTTCATCACGAGCCTCCGCTTCAGGTTGGTCAATCCACGCGCTCATTGAGCCCTGTCAGGCACCCCCGCCCGGCCTTTACGTCGAGGGTCGTAATGGAGGCGGGGCTCACCTCCAGCCGCCACCAGGCATCGAGGCCGATGCCGAGATGATGAAACACCACTGCCTTGATCACGTCGGCATGGGACACCAGCGCGACGGTGCGCCCACGCCAGCGGCGGTCCATGGCTTCGAGAACGCCGAGCGCGCGGGCCTGTACGTCGATCATCCGCTCTCCCGCCGGCGTGCGGGCGAGACCCCGCGCCTCGTTCCAGAAGCGCCAGCGCGGATCCCTATCGAGCGCCTCGAAATCGAGGCCGGACCATTCGCCGAAATCGATCTCGTCCAGCGCCTCGATCTCCTCCGCCGCGGGCAGACCGCAGGCGGCGCTCACCGCCTCGGCGGTCTCGCGGGCGCGCTCGCGCGGGCTGGTGCCAAGAAAAGCGATCCCCGCGCGCGCCAACCGCGCGCCAAGGCGTCGGGCCTGCGCCTGGCCGTCCCCGCCGAGATGAACGCCCGGCTTTCGCCCCGCGAGATAGGCGCCCACCTTGTCGTGCGCCGCGTGACGCAGCAGCAGGAAGCGCGTCACAGGCCCAGCGTCCCGGCCTGCCGGCCCGCCGCATCCTCGACACCGTCGATGAAGCGGCGGGTACGTTCGCGGGCTTCCTCGTCGGTGAATTGCTGCGGCGGCGATTTCATGAAGTAGCTGGAGGGGCCGACGAGCGGACCCGCCTGGCCACGGTCCATCGCGAGCTTGGCGCAACGCACCGCATCGATCACGACGCCGGCGGAATTGGGCGAGTCCCACACCTCAAGCTTGACCTCGGCGTTGAGCGGAACGCCGCCGAAGGTCGTGCCCTCAAGCCGGATATAGGCCCATTTGCGATCCTTCAGCCATGGCACATAGTCGCTCGGGCCGACATGAATGTCATCGGCGGCCAGCGGCACGTCGAGCTGGCTGGCAACAGCTTGTGTCTTCGAAATCTTCTTCGAGGTCAGCCGCTCGCGCTCCAGCATGTTCTGGAAGTCGGCATTGCCGCCGAAATTGAGCTGGTAGGTGTGATCGAGCCGCACGCCGCGTTCGCGGAACAGATTGGCCAGCACCCGGTGCACGATGGTGGCGCCGACCTGGCTTTTAATGTCGTCGCCGATGATAGGCAGGCCGCGCGCGGCGAAACGCGCCGCCCAATCGTCCTGCGAGGCTATGAAGACGGGGAGGCAATTCACCACCCCGCAGCCGGCGGCGAGCGCCTGCTCCATGTACCATTCATTGGCCTGCTGCGAGCCGACCGGCAGATAGGAAACCAGCACGTCGGTGCGCGTTTCCTCCAGCACGCGCGCCACATCGACCGACTCTTCGTCCGCCTCGATGACGCTGTCCTTGAGATAAAAGCCGAGCCCGTCGAAGGTCGGCCCCCTTTCGACCCTCACACCGGTTGAGGGAACCTGCGCGAAACGCTGCGTGTTGTTCGGGGGCGCGAAGATGGCCTCCGAGAGTTCGCGGCCCACCTTCCCCCGGGCAATGTCGAAGGCGGCGGATATCTCGATATCGGCGATGCGATAGCCACCCAGCGAGGTGTGCATCAGCCCCGGAATGGGCTCATTGCCATCGGCATCGCGGTAATAGGCGAGACCTTGCACGAGCGAGGAGGCGCAATTGCCGATGCCGACAATCGCGACCCGGAGCTTTCCAGCGGTCACGGTACCCCTCCGTGCAACAGACCTGCGCACCAACCCATGGCCCGCAGCTTTGTTCCTTATGTGCCCGCTGATTACCTTGTATTACATTATTTTACCATGAGAATGGTAGTAAAATGGCGATTGATATCAAATGTAAATCTACAACAGTGCCATGCTGTTCTTTGCTATCTGCTCGCGAAACGGGAACCCAAACCGTGCGAGCCCGGTTAGCTCGGCACATCTAACCCCGCGCACCGGGAGGCCGACGGACCCATCCGCCGGCCGCGCGCGCAGATAACCAGGAGACGAGGATGAGGGCCCTTCATCTTGTGGCGGCGGCGCTGATCGCCACCGCCCCACTCGCCGCACCCGCCATGGCGCAGTCCGTGGGCGAGACCACCGGCGTCAATTCCGTGCTCGGGGTCAGCCCCTCGACGCAGGATTTCGTCACCCAGGTGGCCATCAGCGACATGTTCGAGATCCGCTCCAGCGAGCTGGCGCTGGAGCGCGGCGACGCGCCGGTGAAGCAGTTCGCCCAGCAGATGATCGATGCCCACACCAAGACGACGGCCGAACTGAAGGGCCTGATCGCGAGCGCGAACCTCCAGGTCACGCCGCCCACCGCTATGGACAGCGCGCATCAGGAAATGATCGACGACCTCGCCAAGCTTCAGGGCAAGGAGTTCGTCGAGGAATATCTCGACGATCAGGAGGACGCGCATGAGGACGCGATCTCCCTGTTCGAGCGCTACGCCAATGGCGGCGAAAACGCTGCGCTGAAGGATTGGGCCGGCAAGACGCTGCCGGCGCTGAAGCATCACCTCGATATGGTGAAGAAGCTGGCGGGCGACTGATCAGCGGTTTTGGTGACTCCTCTTGAGCCTCCGCCCGGCTGTGGCACACTCCGGCCGGGCGGAGCGAAGCGACAGCAGGAGTGGCCATGACCGCCCATATGCAGTCTCGTCCGGAAACGGTGAGCGCCTCAGCGCCTCGCCCACGCATCGTCATCGTCGGCGCGGGGTTCGGCGGCGTCCAGCTCGCACGGGGCCTTGATGGCGCGCCGGCGGATGTGGTGCTGATCGACCAGCACAACTACCATTGCTTCCAGCCCCTGCTTTACCAGGTCGCGACCGCCGTGCTCTCGCCGGCCGACATCGCCTGGCCGATCCGCCATATCCTGGCCCGCCAGTCCAACCTGACCATGCTGATGGCGCGCGCCGAAGGCGTCGACCGCACCGCGCGGGTGGTGAACACCAGCGAAGGGCCGATCCCCTACGACACGCTCGTGTTGGCGACAGGCGCGACCTATGCCTATTTCGGCCATGACGAATGGGCCGATGCCGCGCCCGGACTGAAGGACATCGAGGACGCGACACGGCTGCGGCGGCGTATCCTGCTGGCCTTCGAGCGGGCGGAAACCACGCGGGACGAGGCCGAGCGCCGGCGCTTGCTCACCTTCGCGGTCATCGGTGGCGGCCCGACGGGTGTTGAGATGGCCGGCGCCATCGCGGAGGTCGCCCGCCATGCGCTGGCCCCGGATTTCCGCAACGTCGATCCGCGTACGGCGCGCATCCTGCTGATCGAAGCCGGGCCCCGCCTCCTGCCGGCGCTGCCGGACGATCTTTCCGCCTATGCCGCGCGGCGGCTCGAGGCGATGGGGGTCGAGGTGCTGATCGGCCGCCCGGTCGTCTCGATCACCGAGCATCAGGTGGCGCTCGCCGACGGCACCATCATAGACACGGCAACGACCGTCTGGGCCGCCGGCGTCCAGGCTTCCGCGGCCGGCCGATGGCTGGACGCGCAAACCGATCGCGCCGGCCGCTGCATCGTCACCGCGCAACTCACGCTTCCCGATGATCCCGAAATCTTCGTCATCGGCGACACGGCCTCGGTCAAGGACATGGACGGCAAGCCCGTGCCGGGCATCGCCCCCGCGGCGAAACAGATGGGCGACTATGTCGCGAAGGTCATCCGTGGTCGGCTGGACGGCAAGCCGACGGCGGAGAGTTTTCGTTACCGCCATCAGGGCGACCTCGCCACGATCGGCCGCAACGCCGCCGTGGTGAAGCTCGGCCACTTCGAACTCACCGGCTTTCTCGGCTGGATGTTCTGGGGGCTTGTGCATGTCTACTTCCTGATAGGAACACGCAACCGGCTTGCCGTCGGCAGCACCTGGCTGTGGAACTACGTCACCAACCAGCGCGCCGCCCGGCTCATCACCGCGGAACCCGCCACCAGCGGGCCCGAGCCGCAGAACGGCGCCCGTCCTGTCGGCGAACGGACCCTGCGTCGCGCCTGACGCACCGTCATATTCCACCTTTCATGGAACGGCCCGCCGGGCGCCGGCGTTGGTTCGACGCCGCCACGAGGGCGGCTTTCGTGTGACTGGAGGGCTGACAATGGAAGACGCACAGATCGGGTGGATTGCCGCCATCATCATCGGCGGCCTCGCCGGCTGGATCGCTTCGTCGATCATGAACACCGGCACCGGTATTTTGCTCAACATCGTGCTCGGCATCATCGGCGCGGCCGTGGCGAGCTTCCTGTTCAGCTTCATCGGCGTGGGTTTCGGCGGCTGGCTGGGCTATCTCGTGGCCGGTGTGATCGGCGCCTGCATCCTCATCTGGCTGGTGCGGGCCATAAGGCGGTGACGTCCGCGCCTGTGCGGCTCGGCTATCACGCCTCGCACGAGCAGTTCGCCCCGAGCGAACTGCTCGCCTGTGTCATCGCCGCCGAGGATGCCGGCTTCGCGGCGGCGATGTGTTCGGACCACATCCAGCCCTGGAGCGAAAGGCAGCCTCACTCGGGCTTCGCCTGGAGCTGGCTCGGCGCGGCGCTGTCCCGCACCTCTCTGCCCTTCGGCGTCGTCACCACGCCGATAGGGCTGCGCTATCACCCCGTCATCATCGCCCAGGCCGCCGCGACACTCGGCGAGATGTTCCCCGATCGGTTCTGGATGGCGCTCGGTTCCGGCGAGGCGCTGAACGAGCGCGTGACCGGCGAACGCTGGCCCGCGAAGCACGAGCGCGACGCCCGCATCACCGAAGCGGCGCAGGCCATCCGCGCGCTCCAGGCGGGCGAGATGCTGACGCGCGACGGGCTGATCGCCTTCGAGGAGGCGCGGCTGCACACGCTCCCGCCATCCCCGACGCCCCTCGTCGGCGCCGCGCTCACCCCCGCCACCGCGCGGCGCGTGGCGGCCTGGGCGGACGCGCTCGTGACCATCAACCAGCGACATGACGGTCTGCGCGCCATTATCGACGCGTTCCGCGCGGGCGGCGGCGAGGGCAAGCCGATCTATCTGCAGGTGCATCTCTCCTACGCGCCGACGCTTGAGGCGGCGCGGGCGAGCGCGCATGACCAATGGCGCTTCAATGCGCTGTCGAGTTCGGTCGCGGCGGAACTGAAGACGCCGCTCCAGTTCGACGAGGCCACGCGCCATGTGCGGCCGGAGGATCTGGAGGAGAGCGTCCTGATCTCGCCGGACGCCGCCCGGCACGTCGAGTGGATCGGCGGCTTCGCCGAACTCGGGTTTCGCGACATCTACCTTCACAATGTCGGGTTAAACCAGCGCGCCTTCATCGAGGATTTCGGGGCGAAGGTGCTGCCGCAACTGGCAGGCATGACATGAACCGACGAGCAGGAGTGCCGGCATGACACGCGCGTCCGACGAGGCCCAGTGGTGGCAGCGCGGGATTTTCTATCAGGTCTATCCCCGCTCGTTTCAGGACACCAACGGCGATGGCGTCGGCGACCTCGACGGCATTCGCGAACGGCTGCCCTACCTCGCGGAACTCGGCGTCGACGCGGTGTGGATCTCGCCGATCTACCCCTCCCCGATGGCCGATTTCGGGTATGACGTTGCGGATTATTGCGGCGTGCACCCACTCTTCGGCGATCTCGCGGGCTTCGACCGGCTCGTGGCCGAAGCGCACCGCCTGGGGCTGAAGATCGTGCTCGACTTCGTGCCCAACCACACCTCCGACCAGCATCCCTGGTTTCTGGAGGCGCGCTCCTCCCGCACCAGTGCCAAGCGCGACTGGTACATCTGGCGTGATCCCGCGCCGGGCGGCGGGCCACCGAACAACTGGATCAGCAATTTCGGCGGCCCGGCCTGGACGCTCGATAAGGCAAGCGGCCAATATTACTACCACGCCTTCCTGCGCGAGCAGCCCGATCTCAACTGGCGCAACCCGGCGGTGCGCGAGGCGATGCATGATGTCCTGCGCTTCTGGATGAACCGAGGCGTGGATGGGTTCCGCGTCGACGTGATCTGGCACCTGATGAAGGACCCGGAGTTCCGCGACGACCCGCCGAACCCCGCCTACCGTCCCGGCGAGCCGGAAATCTCCCGCCTGCTGCAGACGCGCTCCACCGACCAGCCCGAAGTCCACGACATCATCGCGGGCCTGCGCGCCGTGCTGGACGAATATGGCGACCGGGTGCTGATCGGCGAGATCTATCTGCCGGTGGAACGGCTTGTCACCTATTACGGCGAGAACCTTGAGGGCGCGCATCTGCCCTTCAACTTCCAGCTCCTGCACGCGAGCTGGACGGCGCCGGCGCTGGCACGCCTCATCGAGGATTACGAGGGCGCCTTGCCCGAGGGCGGCTGGCCGAACTGGGTGCTCGGCAATCACGACCGGCCGCGCATCGCCAGCCGCATCGGCACAGCGCGCGCGCGTCTCGCCGCCATGCTGCTGCTCACGCTGCGAGGCACGCCGACCATGTATTATGGCGACGAGATCGGCATGGAAAACGTACCGATCCCTCCCCACCAGGCGCAGGACCCGTGGGAACGGACAGAGCCGGGCCTGGGGGTGGGGCGCGATCCCGAACGCACCCCCATGCAGTGGGACCGCTCCGCCAATGCCGGCTTCACCACCGGCCATCCTTGGCTGCCGCTCGCCCATGATCACGCCCAGCGCAATGTGGAGGCGCAGAGCGCCGATCCGCATTCAATTCTGAACCTCTACCGCCGCCTCCTCACCCTCCGTAGGGCCACGCCGGCGCTTCAGCTCGGCAGCTATGGGCTTGTTGCGACGGAAGGCGACGTCCTCATCTTCCTGCGCGAGCATGAGGGCGAGCGGCTCCTCGTCGCGCTCAATCTGGGCACTGCCCCGCGCGGGGATATCCGCCTGCCGTCCGGCGAAACACGCGGCCGTTTGCTGCTCTCCACCGAACTGGACCGCGAGGAGCCGGTGCAGGGCGGGTTTTGGCTCCGCCCGAACGAGGGTGCCGTGGTGCGGCTGGAGCCGTAGCGACGGCTCGCCGCGACCCTTAGCCAGACCAATGGGCACTCACAGCTCGCTGCGGCGATAGGCGTAATCCAGCCCGCCGACACGAAACCAACGATAGCCGTAGGGTTCCAGCGTGATGACATGCCGTCCCTCGGCATTCGCCTCGCTGTGGTCGTCGGACAGCAGGTTCACCAGCCGGTTCGGCTCCCCGGCCGGCGGCTCGAACGCAAAGTCGACCACCTGTCCTTCGACGTGGAAATTGTGCAGGAAGAGAGCGGTGTTGTTGCGCCAGCTATAGCGCAGCGCCAGCACCGAGCGATGGCCGACATCGACGACGTCGAACGTGCCCCAGCCGATCTCCTGCGTTTCCTGCCGCATGCGGATCATGCGCTCCATCCAGTTGAGCAGCGAGCCGGGATCGCGCCGCTGCTCGGCGACGTTCACCTGCTCGAACCCGTAGGCCCCCTCATCGATGGCAGGCAGAAAGGTCTTGGGGTTGGAGCTGAAGCCGCCCTGGGGCTCGTTCGACCACTGCATCGGCGTACGGGCGCAGTGCCGTTCCGGCAGGGAAAGATCGTCACCCATGCCGATCTCGTCGCCATAACGCAGAACCGGCGTGCCGGGCAGGCTCAGCATGAGGCTGTAGGCGAGTTCCAGTCGCCGCCGGTCGCCTTGCAGCATGGGCGCGAGCCGCCGGCGGATGCCCCGGTCATAGAGCTGCATGGAGGGATCGGGGCCAAACGCCTCGAACACCGCCTGGCGGTGCTCGGGCGACAGCCGGCCGAGGTCGAGTTCGTCGTGGTTGCGCAGGAACAGGCCCCATTGCGCCGTCGCGTATTCCGGCCGCGTCGCCTTCAGCGCCTTGATCAGCGGGCGGGTATCGGAGGCCGCGAGCGCATAGAAGAGGGTCTGGTTGACCTGAAAATTGAACATCATGTGCATCCGGTCGCCATCGGCGCCGAAATACTTCATGTCGTCCTCGGGCAGGATGTTCGCCTCGGCCAGGATGATCGCATCCCCGCGCCGCCATTGCAGGAATTCGCGGAACGTGCGGAGCATGTCGAAATGCTCGGTCGGCGGACCGACGACATCGGCGCCCTTCTGTGCGATCACGAAGGGCACGGCGTCCATGCGGAAGCCGGAAACGCCGAGCTGCAGCCAGAAGCCCATGATGCGCAGGATCTCGGCCTGCACATCGGGATTGGCGGTGTTGAGATCGGGCTGGAACTCGTAAAACCGGTGGAAGTAATAGGCACCGGCCTTTTTGTCATAGGTCCAGGTGGTCTTCTGCACGCCGGGGAAGACCATGCCTTCATTGGCATTCTTCGGCTTCTTCTTCGACCACACATACCAGTCGCGATAGGGTGAGTTCGGATCCGAACGCGCCGACTGGAACCAGGGGTGCTGCGTCGAGGTGTGGTTGACCACGAGGTCGATGAGAACGCGCATGCCCCGCTGATGCGCGGCATGGGTGAACTCGACGAAATCTCCCAGCGTGCCGTAACGTGGGTCGACGCTGTAATAGTCGGCCACGTCATAGCCGTCGTCGCGGCCGGGCGATGTCTGAAACGGCATCAGCCAGACGGCCGTAACGCCCAGTCCGTGAAGATAGTCGAGCCGACGCATCAGGCCGCGAAAATCGCCGACCCCGTCGCCGTTGGAATCCATGAAGCTCTCGACCGAGAGACAATAAACGATCGCGTTCTTGTACCAGAGATCGGTGATCACGCTTTGCTCTCTCTCCACGGGGGGCGAGAGCGCAACGCCGCAGCGGCAAACGCGTTCCGAAGGCCGGGGAACGGGACGGCAATCAGTTCGTGCCGAGGACCTTCCGGTACTCGCTGCTCAGCGCCTCGATATAGGCGGCCTCGAACGGCCATTCGCCATCGACGATCCCCTGGCGGATTTCATTGGCGAGCACCGGCCAGAACCGTTCCACCAGAGCGGGCAGTTTCTCTTCCGCGACGCCACGCGCCCGCAGGTCGAGCGCGCACATGGCGCGCGCCGTTTGTTCCGTCCGCTTCAACTTGCCCCTCGATTTACTCGGGCGGGGACGGTTCATCCGCTCCCTGCCCCACTTGCTATTTCTCGTTGAGAAAAGAAATGTCGCCTGTACTGCGAAACTTCAAGCCGTCCGATGTGAGATCGACAGGCTTGATCGGCATCCAGCGCCCATCAAGCACCAGAGTGGCCCGGCCGGCGGCGTGGGCTTCGACCATTTGCGTGAGTTCGGCGCGAACCTCGCCCTCGGCGACCGGAAGGCCATGTTCCGTGTGCAACGAAAAACTGTACATGGCGGTGGAAGAGCCGGACGTGCTCGTGCGCAGCCAGCCTCGCCCCTTGAAGGATCGTCTCATACCATCATCCCGCCCCGTCGGCGCTGCCCGGCCCTCCAGCGACCGGCCTTCCTGCGCTCGTTCGCAGGTCACGCGGGAGAGTCCCCGTCTCTGCGTAGTAATACGTATGAGAGCTAAGATGGATCGGTCTTCCGCGACATTTTTTTCTGCGGTTCCGTCCTGGTGGGTGTCGAACCCTCCACCGCAAACGGCGTTGGCCTGTGTGGGTCCACAGCCCCTCCCTGCTCCGTCATCAGCGGAAGGCCCCCCGTGAGCACCGTTCTCATCATCGGCGCGACCGGCCTGATAGGTTCCCACATTGCCGCCCGGCTGGAGGTCGAAGGCAACGCGATCATAGGCGTGGCGCGGGATGTGCGCGGCGGCGCCGAGCGGTTGCCCGGAGCACGCTGGCAATCGCTCGATCTCGCGCGGGCGCCGTGTAGCGAGTGGCGCACGCTGCTGCGCGGTGTCGATGCCGTGGTGAACTGCGCCGGCGCCTTGCAGAGCGGGCCGGCGGATGATCTTGCCGGCACGCACGCGCGTGGCCTCGCCGCCCTCATCGCCGCGTGCGAGGCGGAGGGGGTACGCCGCCTCATCCACTTTTCCGCCATGGGCGTCGACCGGGCGACGCCCAGCGAATTCTCCCGCACCAAACGCGAGGGCGAGGCTGCGCTGATGGCGAGCGACCTCGACTGGGTGGTGCTGCGTCCCTCCGTCGTGCTCGGCGCCCCTGTCTATGGCGCGAGCGCGCTGATCCGGGGCCTTGCCGCCCTGCCCCTGCTCCCGGTGATGCCGGCAACGGCACCGCTTCAGCCGGTGGCGCTGGAGGATGTCGTGGAGACGGTCGCCCGCCTTCTCCAACCCGACGCGGCAGCGCGGGTAGCGATGGACCTCGCCGGGCCGGACCGGCTGAGCTTCAACGAGCTGGTGCATTTATACCGCCGCTGGCTCGGCTTTCCACCCGCGCGCGAGGTGGCGCTACCGCAAGGGCTTGCAAGCCTTGCCTATCGGCTGGGCGACGCCGCTTCCTGGCTCGGGTGGCGCCCACCCGTTCGATCGGCGGCGCGCAAGGAAATCGCGCGGGGCGCAGCCGGGGATACTGGCGACTGGCGCCGGCTGACCGGAATTGTTCCGCGCGCGATCGCGGCGACGCTCGCCGCCCGGCCGGCGAGCGTGCAGGATGGCTGGTTCGCGCGGCTTTATCTCCTGAAGCCTGTCATACTCATCAGCCTCATCGTCTTCTGGGTTGGATCGGGCGTTGCCTCGCTTGGCCCCGGTTATGGCAGCGGCCTCGCCATGCTCGCGCAAAGCGGGCTGGGGCCGCTCATCCCCCTCACCGTCATCGCCGGTGGGTTCGCCGATCTCGCCGTGGGCGTGGGCATCGCGTTCCGCCGGACGGCCCGGCCGGCGCTGCTGGCGGGAATTGTGGTCGCCCTGCTCTACGCCGTGTCCGGCACGCTGCTGACGCCTGCCCTGTGGCTCGATCCGCTCGCACCGCTGCTCAAGATCGCTCCCATCATCGCCCTGATGCTGACAGCGCTCGCCACGCTGGAGGACCGCTGATGACCTACCTGATCCTCAAGTATCTCCACCTCATCGGCGCGATCGTTCTGATCGGGACCGGCGCCGGCATCGCCTTCTTCATGGTGATGGCGCACCGCACCGGCAACCCGACGAAGATCGCCGGCGTCGCGCGGATCGTCGTGACGGCGGATTTCCTTTTCACCGCAACAGCGGTGGTTGCCCAACCCATCACCGGCCTATTGCTGGCGCGGGCAGTGGGCTACCCGCTCTCCGAGGGATGGATCGTGCTTTCCATCATCCTCTATCTGGTGATCGGTGCCTTCTGGCTGCCCGTGGTGGTCATGCAGATGCGGATGCGCGATATAGCTGAAGCGGCCGACGCTGCCCGCCAGCCGCTTCCCGAGCGTTACCACAGACTGTTCTGGACGTGGTTCGTCTTCGGCTTTCCCGCGTTCGGGGCGATCCTCGCCATCCTCTGGCTGATGATCGCCCGGCCGCAATTCACGCTGCCATGGGTTTAGGCGGCGCGCTCCATTGAAGTGGCGGCGTAGGTCGGAGCCGAAAGGCTGCCGCGCGGATTCTCATCTTCCAGCATGAAGAAGGAGGAGATGAACCAGACCAGCGCTATCACCGCGATAGCGCCGACGGCGAGGCGCAGAAGCATCTGGCCCCGCATCAGTAGCGCCTCCCGCCCGCCCACAACGCGCCGGCGACAAAGCCGGCAGCCGCGGCGAGGATCATGCCCGGCAGCGGGTCGACATAGGCGGCGACGGCCTCGTTGGAGCTGCGATACGCCGCCTTGCCGCGAGTACCGAGTTCGCTGGCATAACCCTGCGCGCTCTCGACGGCCGCCTGAACCTTGCGGGTGGTCGCATCGGCCGCATCGGCGCCGGAAAGGTTGTCCGCTTTCGAGGGAAGGTCGTCGTTCATGGCCATGGAAGCCTCCTGTGTGTTGTAGGGGAACGCGCCCGGTCGGGGGCGGTTCCGGTTGAACGGGGTCAGCGGTGCCCGACGCGTTCGAGCAACTCGGCCGTGGTCAGCGTCTCGATCTGGCGTCCGAAACGGCGGCGGTAGATGGCGAGGGCCGCGTCATGCCCATCGTCGGAGGAGGAACAGACCGCGTCCTCGACGAGCAGCACGCGATAGCCGCGATCCACCGCGTCGGTCACCGTGGAGAGCACGCACATGTCGGTCTCTGCACCGGTGATGACGAGCGTGTGGATCCTTGAGCTATTCAGCAGCAGGGCGAGCTCGGGCGAGGAAAACGCCGAGAAGCGCCGCTTCGCGATCACCTGGGCCGGCGGCGTCAATGCCGCGAGTTCGGGTACGAGATCGAGCAGGCGCGTATCCATCTGCTCCAGCGTCAGGCCGGACCAGTGCTGGTAGTAGCCGCGCCAGGTGCCGACTTCCTCATCCGGATGCTGTGCCGGAATGAAGCGGGTGAAGACCGTGGCGGCGCCGAAGGCCTCCGCCACACGGGCGATGTTCGGCAGCGCCTTTTCCATCCAGGGCGTCGGCCACGGCCCTTCTGGAGCGAAGAGCTTTTGCATGTCGAGGCATAGATGGGCTACCCCCGCCATGACGGATCACCCGCGCCTCGGGCGGCCAGAGGGACCTGCCGGGCGGCTCAGAGCCCCCTCGGGGTCGCCGGCGGGCGACCCTGCGGCGCGGCGCTCGGGCGGCACCTCAAGGGTGCGGCGGATGCTCGCAATTTCACTTACCGGCTCGACCTCGCCGCCGGTGATGCCGACATTGGGCTCGGCATCCGCCGGGTTCGGCCGCGGCGGAACCGCACGGTCGGGTTCAACAGGGTAGTCGACGGCGCCGGGTGGCAGCGGGACGGACGCCTGCACAGGGGGCGCTTCCGCGGCGTCTACCGGGCGGAAGCTCGGCCCCCCGAGATGGGGATCGCCCTCCAACCCGCCCTCTTCCAACCCGCCCTCTTCCCATCCGCTCTCGTCGCCGACCTCTTGCTCGGCCTGCAACCAGTGCTCGCGCTCGCGGCCGCCGGGATGCCCCTCGCGCTCCCAGATCATGTAGGCGTGTTCGCGGATACGTTGCTCGCGTTCATTCATTTGCGTCCTCCCTTTCTTATGCCGAGCCAACGCGGCGGGCGGGCGCCCGTTCCGGCGCGGCGGGCGGAATGGGTCGACGGAACGCGCAAGGACGGAACGCGCACGCCAGCGGCGACGTTGACGGTCCAGCGCAGCAGCCAGGCTGCGTCCGCCGGGGCCGCCGGCGGCACGGAGAGTGCTCCCATGCCCAGCAAGACTGAACTGCGCCGGCTCGCACGGCGCTTCGACCTCACCATTGTCGGCTGCAACGCGCTCACGATCCGCCGCCGCAAGGTCGGAAAAGGCTTCAGCTACACGGCCGCGGACGGACGCGTCATCAAGGACAGCGAAACGCTGCGGCGGTTGAAAAGCCTGGCGGTGCCACCGGCCTACCGTAACGTGCTGTTCGCCGCCGACCCCCGCGCGCACCTGCAGGCCGTGGGCGAGGATGCCGCGGGGCGGCTGCAATATCGGTATCATCCTGACTGGACGCGCGTGCGGGAGGCCGTGAAGGCCCAGAAACTCGCGGATCTCGCCGAATCCCTCCCTTCCATTACCCGCGCGGTGCAACGGGCGCTGAAACGGCCGGACACCGACCGTCGCATGGCGCTGGCGGCGGCGGTTCAGCTCGTCGCGCTGACCGCCATTCGCGCGGGATCGGATGCCTATGCGCAGGAGCACGGGACGCGGGGAGCGACAACGCTGCTCAAGACGCATGTGAAGATCGAGGAGGATCGGATCCTGCTCTGCTTCAAGGGCAAGGGCGGTAAAATGATAAGCAAGGAAGCGCGCCATCCGGCTCTCGCGGAAGCGCTCCTTCGGCTGCGCGAGTTGCCGGGGCGGCGGCTGTTCAAATATCGCGATGCCAAAGGCGGGCTGCATGCCATCCGCGCGTCGGATGTGAACGCGTTTCTCAAGGGCATCGGCCGCTCGGGTATATCACTCAAGGATTTCCGCACGCTGGCGGCGTCCATGGGGGTGCTCGACCGGCTGGCGCGCGAGACTCCGGAGACGAGCGCCGCCAAGCGCCGCAAGCAGATCAACGCCGCCGTTGCGCCGCTGGCGGAGGAACTGGCCAACACGCTCACCGTCTGCCGCACCAGCTATGTACACGACACGGTGATCGCCGCCTTTGAAGCCGGCAAGCTCACGACGGCTGCACTGCGAACGCGCTCGCCGACCGCCAAGGCCGCGTTGCTGGCCGATCTTCTCGGCAGTGGCGCCCGCAAGCGGATCAAGGCCGCCAAGGTGGAGGCGCGCACGGTGCGGGAGGAGCGGCCGGTGCTGGGCGGCGCGGTACCGGCCGGCTGAGGCTCAGGGCCTGATCCGCCCAACCTCGCGCAGGCGGCCGCCTTCCGGCACCAGCACGATGCCCTCTCCCGATGCGGGAAAAATGCCGGTCAGCGCGGTGATGTTGACCTGATGGGTGACGACGACCAGCGCGCCGGCCCTTTTCCAGGCCAGCAGCCGACGCCGTGCCGCGTCTGTCTGCGCGGGTTCCGTGGTCCGGTCCTGGAACGACGAATCGAAGATCGGCGCGGGTGTCACCCGGCCGGGAAAGGCGAGTTCCGCGGTGTCGAGCGCGCGGCACCAGCGCGACGACAGCACTTCCCGGACGTTCACGCTTTCCCGCTGGAAGGCCGCGCCGATGCGGGCGGCCTGCGCCCGGCCCGCCGCGTCGAGGTTGCGCTGTGTGTCGCATTGCCCGAGCCGGAAGCCGGGCGGATCCCCCACGCCCGGCGCAATGGCGTGACGGAACAGCGCGATACCCCCCTTGCGCAACGCCTCCCATGCCGCAGCTTCATCGGCCCGCGCCACCGGCGCGAAGGCAGACAGAACGATCAATGCCGGCAAGATCAGAAGAAGACGGCGCATGCGGGTCTCTCCGCTGAGGGGATGTCGTCCTGATTACGTTGCGCCCGCCCGCCGCGATCACAGCCATTTCCGGCCCGGCCGAATGGGCGCCGGCGAGGCTCACGACGTCGGCAGGTGGAGACCTTTAGCTGAACGGTGCCGCCAACTGCTTCACGGCGGCGAGATCGGCGAGGAACGCCGCTCTCGCCGTATGGCGCGCCTCGGCATTGGGCATGCGCAACAGATAGGACGGATGCACGGTCAGGTAGCCGCGCTGCCCCGCGAGAGCGAGAGGCCCGCGCTCGCGCAGGACGCTCACTTGCCGTCCCGCGAGGGCCAGCCCGGCCGTGGCGCCGAGGGCGACGATGAGGTGCGGGTGCACGAAGGCGAGTTCCCGCTCCAGCCACCAACGGTAATGAGCGACGTCTCCGGCCGTCGGCTTCTCATGGATGCGGCGCTTGCCGCGCTGCTTGAACTTGAAGTGCTTGACGGCATTGGTGACGTAGACCCGCGCACGCGGAATTCCGGCCTCTTCCAGCGCGCGGTCGAGGAGTTTTCCGGCCGGGCCGACAAAGGGGTGGCCGGCCAGATCCTCCTCATCCCCCGGCTGCTCGCCGACAAAGGCGACGGCCGCGCCGATGGGACCCTCGCCCAGCACCGCGCGGGTGGCGCCGGGGACCAGCGGTTCGCTGGCGAGTAGCGCGGCATTCAGTTCGTCGAGGCTGGCGAAAGCTTCGTTCATGCGGCCCGTTCCCGTGCGTGCGGCGGATCGACATGGAGCATCCGCATGAGTGTGGCGGCGTCTTCCGGGGCGTGGAGCTTGTCCGTGTTGTCGAAGAACACGTAAACGTCGCGGCGGTGTTTTTTTACCTCCGCACGATCGGCGAAATCGCCGTCGATCATCGCGCGTCCCTCGGACCAGGCCTGCACACGCGCGGCCCATCGCTTGAGCGAACTGGGGCCATAGGCGGAGCGATAGAGCTGCTCCGAGCCGTGCAGCCGACAGTAGACGAAGTCCGCGGTGACATCCATCAGCCGGGGCCACTCGACCGTATCGGCGCAGACAAGCGCCACCGCATGAGCGCGCAACAACCCGATGAAGGCGGGCTCTCGAAAGCTGTCATGGCGTATCTCGACCGCGTGGCGCAAAGGCTGGTCGGCTCGACCGGCGACCGGGGCCGGCGCCTCGCCGATCGTGGCGCGTCGGGCAAGCCGCACCGCCTCATCGACGGAGCGCGGCAAAAGAGCCAGGAACGCCCCGAAAGTTTCGGGGTCGAAGGAGAAATTCGGCGGAAACTGCCACAAGAGAGGCCCAAGCTTCGGACCGAGCGCCGTGACGCCGGAGGCGAAGAAATTGGCCAGGGGCACCTCGATCTCGCGCAGGCGCCGGACATGGGTGATGTAGCGCGGGCCTTTGACGGCAAAGACGAAATCGTCGGGCACGGCCGCAGCCCAGCGGGCAAACACGCTCGGCCGCTGCAGCCGGTAGAAGGTGCCGTTGATTTCCAGCGCTGGAAAATGGCCGGCGGCGTAGGCGAGTTCATCCCGGCGGGGAAGATCCGACGGGTAGAAGTGCCCCCGCCAGGGAGGGTAGGTCCAACCGGAAACACCGATGCGGATGGAGGCCATTGGCGCCCTCCCTTGGGCGGATTCCGGCGTCAGACCGGCATTTTCTTGCCCGGCGCCTTGGCGGAAGCCGCGGGCTTTTCCGCCGGCGGTTTTGCCGACGCGGCGGCCACGGGCTTGACTGAGCCTTCGGTCTTGGCGGCGGGAGCTTTGGCGGCCGGCTTCGCAGGAGCGGGCTTGGCGGGAGCCGGCTTCGCCACCGTCTTGCCCGGCTTGGCCTCGTCCGCCGCCTTCGCCGCCGCTTTCGCGGGCTTGTCAACATGCGGCGGCGGGATCTCACCCCCCTCCGGCGTGCCGGGCGCGTGCGGTATCTGCGCCTCGCCCTGGTCCGTCAGCGTGGGGAATTCTCCAGCGTTCACAAGCGCTTCAATAGGCTCAGCGTCCATGCCGTCGTCGATCGGGCGAAGCGTCGTTGCTTGGCTTTCCTCGATGGCGATCATTTCCTTGGCCGCGAACCAGTGCTGGTCAGCGCGCCCATCCGGCCGGCCTTCTTCTTCCCACAAGCGATGCGCCCGTTCACGGATGCGGTGTTCACGCTCGTCCATCATGTCCTCCCACGCGGTGATGCAACAACGTCGCTGCGGGGGCCGCGTTCCCCGCGCAACTGGTCGTCAAAAAGGCACGCGACGCAAGGGAAGGTTTCGCGGAACCCTTCCCGCCCACAGCCGTTCACTCCCTGGAGAGGGAGACACGACCATGCACGACCGAGAAAAGGGCACGGAGACGTTCCGGGTGCAGGGGACCGAGGCGAACTGGTTCGTGGAGGCCAATGGCAGCACCGGGATGTCCTACGCCAGCAAGGAAGCCGCTTTCGAGGCGGCGGTGGGCGCGGCGTCTAACGCGGTACGAGAGGGACGCCACGTCGTCATCGACGTGCCGGCTCCCAAGGTGAATGAATCGACGCTCGGCGTCGAGGGTGCGAACGGCCGTAGTTCCTCCTCCTGACGCCGGGGCGTCGGGATGGGGGTAAAAAAATACCTACGCATGAAGCCCCTCGTCCTCGCCGGCGGGGCTCTTGTGCTGGCCGGCTGCTCCGGGCCGCAATCCGCGCTGGACCCGGCGGGCACGCACGCGACCATCATCGCCGAGATTTTCTGGGTGATGCTGGTCGGCGCCGGACTCATCTGGACCCTGGTGCTCGGGGCCATCATCTTCGCCGGGCGCTGGCAGGGCGAGCCCATCTCCGACCGCGCCGGATTACGGCTAATCCTTTGGGTCGGCGCGGTTTTTCCAACCGTCGTGGTCTGCGCCCTGTTGATTTACGGTCTGCGCCTTATGCCGGCGCTGCGCCCGGCGGAGGCGGATTTCCGCATCCATGTGGTCGGCGAACAGTACTGGTGGCGCATCACCTACCACCTGCCGGGCCGCGCACCCATCGTCAGCGCCAATGAAGTCCGCCTGCCCGCCGGGGCTTCCGTCGCCTTCACGCTCGATTCCGCAGATGTGATCCACTCGTTCTGGATTCCGGCGCTTGGGGGGAAGCTGGACCTCATTCCCGGCCGCACCAACCGCCTCGTGCTCGATGCCACACGGGTAGGAATATACCGTGGCGTCTGCGCGGAGTTCTGCGGGGAATCGCACAGCTTCATGGGATTTGCCGTTCACGTGATGGAGCCCGGCGCCTTCGCGGAATGGGTGGAGCGTGAGTCCAGTGAGGTGGACGATCAGGCCGATGTGTCCAAGCTGGAACAGGGTCGGGCAGCCTTCCTCGCCAATGGCTGCGGCGGCTGCCACACGGTGCGGGGCAC
>JAEZMI010000337.1 GCA_023414975.1 Pseudomonadota bacterium
GGCGGGAGGGACGCGGGGTGGAGGGACGCGGGCCTGCGGCCTTGCGGTCGCGGCCGGGCCCACGGCCGGGGCGCTCCGGGCGGCGCTCCTCGCGGAACGGGCGCTCCTCCTCGGTCGGTTCGGGCTCGTTGGAGCGCACGCGCTGCACCAGAACCTTGCGACCCTTGCGGTCGGAGACGAGGCCGGAGCGCACGGTCCTGTCCGGGCTGGCCTCGGTATCGATGGGCTTGCGGCGCGGGCGGTCCTCCGCGCCCTCCACCTTGGCGTAGCGCGCCCTGGAGGGTTTGCGCGGCGCCTCGTCCTCGACCGCGTGGTCGAACACCGGACCCTCGAAATCCGCCCCGGCGGCGGCGGAAAGTTCCGGGCCGAGCTGGTCCATCAGCACGCGGGTGCGCACCTCCTCGACCGCGCCCTGGGCGAGCTCGCCGAGCTGGAAGGGGCCGTAGGAGAGGCGGATCAGCCGGTTCACGTCGAGCCCGAGGCTGCCGAGGACATTACGCACCTCGCGGTTCTTGCCCTCCCGCAGCGCCAGGGTGAGCCACACATTGGCGCCCTGGACACGGTCGAGCACGGCCTCGATCGGCCCGTAATGCACGCCGTCCACGGTAATGCCGGCGATCAGCGCGTCGAGCTTGTCCTGGGTGATGTCGCCCTTGGCGCGCACGCGGTAGCGGCGCAGCCAGCCGGTCTCCGGCAGTTCCAGCACGCGGGCGAGGCCGCCATCATTGGTGAGGAGGATGAGCCCCTCGGTGTTGAGGTCGAGCCGGCCCACGGAGACGAGGCGCGGCAGGCCGCCGGGCAGGATCTCGAACAGGGTCGGGCGCCCCTCCGGATCGTAATTGGTCGTCACCACGCCCTTGGGCTTGTGGTAGAGATAGAGCCGCGTGCGCTCCTTCTCCGGCAGCGGCACGCCATCCACCGTGATCCGGTCCTCCGCCGTCACCGTGCGGGCGGGGCTCTCCAGCACCTCGCCATTGACCGCGACGCGCCCGGCGAGGATCCATTCCTCGATCTCGCGCCGCGAGCCGAGGCCGGCGCGGGCCACCACCTTGGCGACGCGCTCGGCCTCGCGCGGTTCGGCCGGCGTCAGCGCGCGGGGGGCGCGGGGCACGCGATTGTGTTCCTTGCGGGGCGGGGTGTTCTTGGGCATGGGATGCGGGCGTCCGTGCTACGCGCCGGGCGGAAGGCGCCGGGCGTCTCAAGCGATAGCTGTAAAGGGTCGCGGGTGCTAGCACGTCCGCGCGCGGCAGGCGAGCGTTTCGGGCGAGCGTTTCGGAGAAGGTGGGCTGACGTGAGCGAGGACGACGAGCCGGCACCACCCGTCGCGAAGGCGGGCGGCTTCATGGCGCTGGCGCTCGATGCGGCGCGGGCGGCGGGCGCGCGCGGCGAGGTGCCGGTCGGCGCCGTCGTGGTCCATGAGGGCGCGGCGATCGCCGTCGACGGCAACCGCACGCGCGAGCTCAACGACCCCTCCGCCCATGCCGAAATGCTGGCGATCCGGGCCGCCGCGGCGCTGCTCGGCACCGACCGGCTCACCGACTGCGACCTCTATGTGACACTGGAGCCCTGCACCATGTGCGCGGGCGTGATCGCCTGGGCGCGGCTGCGCCGGCTCTATTACGGCGCGGCGGACCCCAAGGGCGGCGCGGTGGAGAGCGGTGTGCGCTTCTTCAGCCAGCCGAGCTGCCATCACCGGCCGGATGTCTATGGCGGGCTCGGCGAGAGCGAGGCGGCCTCGCTGCTGAAGGACTTCTTCGCACTCCGGCGTTGAGGCCCGCCGGCGTTAAAGCCCGCCGGCGCGGGCTGCCGGAATCAGAGGCGCGTCAGTTCACCCGCGACACGCAGAAATCGACCACGTCGACCAGCGCGCTCCGGGCGGTTCCCGCCGGGAAAATCCCCAGCGCGTCCTTGGCCATGGCGCCGTAATGGCGGGCACGCTCCACAGTGTCGGCGATCGCGCGGTGGCGGGCGAGCAGCCCGATGGCGTGGTCGAGGTCGCCCTCGGCGATCTCCCCGTGCTCCAGGCACCGGCGCCAGAAGCCGCGTTCCTCCTCATTGCCGCGCCGGAAGGCGAGGACGATGGGCAGGGTGATCTTGCCCTCGCGGAAATCGTCGCCGACATTCTTGCCGAGCGCGGCGCCGGAGCCGCCATAATCCAGCGCGTCATCTACGAGCTGGAAGGCGATGCCGAGATTCATGCCGTAGCTGCGGCAGGCAGCCTGCTCCGGCTTGGGACGGCCGGCCAGCACCGGGCCCACCTCGCAGGCGGCGGCGAACAATTCGGCGGTCTTGCCGCGGATGACGGCGAGATAGTCGTCCTCGCTGGTCGCGGTGTTCTTGGCGGCGGCGAGCTGGGCCACCTCGCCCTCGGCGATCACCACGGCGGCGGTGGAGAGGATGTCGAGCGCGGAAAGGTTGCCGACCTCGATCATCATGCGGAAGGCCTGCCCCAGCAGGAAATCGCCCACCAGCACGCTTGCCTCATTGCCCCACAACATGCGGGCGGCCAGCTTGCCGCGGCGCATCTCGCTGTCGTCGACCACATCGTCATGCAGGAGCGTCGCCGTGTGCATGAACTCGACCGAAGCGGCCAGCTTCACGTCGCCCTCGCCCCGATAGCCGCACAGATCGGCGGTCGCGAGGGTCAGCATCGGCCGCAGCCGCTTGCCGCCGGAGGAGATGAGATGCTGTGCGACCTCCGGGATCATCGTCACATCCGAGCCGGTGCGCGACAGGATCAGGGTGTTCACCCGCTCCATATCCGCGCGCACCAGATTGACGATGCCTTCAATGGAGGGCGTGGCGGAGACCTCGGCGGCGGGATTGAAAGGCAGAACGACGGCCACAGCGGACTTTCCGGTTGGTCGGTGGTTGACACCCATATGAAGGGCGGGCGCGCGTTCCGGCAAGTCGACACCGTCACGACGGCCGGCGCGTCCGACCCGAAGGAGGGCGATGCGCGCGGTGCCGTCTCCGCATAGCGCAAATGTCCCGAGGACGGAATGCTCCCTCCGCACTCATTCCGCAGCGTCAGGCGCCGTGCCGGATTTCGTGGCACACTGGCGAGATGCGTGAACTCCTTCGAACCAATGACATCGTTCTGCTCTCGGCCGTCGCGGCGCTGCTCGACGGCGCCCGGATCGGCCATCTCGTCCTCGACCAGCATATGAGCGTGATGGAAGGCTCCATCGGCCTTCTGCCACGCCGCCTTCTTGTCGAGGATGAGGAGATGGAACGCGCCCGCCGCCTGCTGCGCGAGGCGGGGCTCGGCGCCGAATTGAGGGCGGAGTGATGCCGGCGCCCGAGTTTGCCGATTCGCACGATGAAACGGGCGAGGGCCTCACGGACGATGCCTTTCTTGGAGGGCGGCTGCGCCTTCTCCAGCCCGCCAGGGGCCATCGCGCCGGCCACGACGCGCTGCTGCTCGCCGCGAGCGCGCCCGCCGATGCCCGCAGCGCCGTCGATCTCGGCGCCGGTGTCGGGGCCGCCGGGCTGGCGCTGGCGGTCCGGGCGCCGCGGGCACGAGTGACGCTGGTCGAGATCGACCCGGCCACCGTGGCTCTCGCTCGCCGCAACGTGGCCCGGCAGGCGCCGGATCTCTCCGGGCGGGTGCAGGTGGTCGAGGCCGATGTCGCGATCCTGGGGCGCCGCGTCGGGCCGCCCGAGCCGGCCGCCGGCGCGGCGGCCCTCGTGCGGATGAACCCGCCCGTCAACGATCCCGCGCGTCACCGCGCCTCTCCCGCGGCGCGCCGCGCTCTCGCCCATAGTGTGCCCGATGCGGGGATTGAGATATGGATCAAGGCCGCCGACCGGCTCTTGGGCCCCGCCGGGCGGCTGGCGCTGATCCATCGGCCCGAGGCGATCGAGGTGCTGCTGGCGGGGCTTAGGGGGCGTTTCGGGGCCGTGACGATCCTTCCGGTGCATCCGCGCGCGGGCGTGCCGGCCATCCGTGTGCTTGTCGGCGCGGTGAAGGGGCGGCGCACGCCGCCCGCTTTCCTGCCGCCGCTGATGCTGGTCGAGCCCGACGGGCGGCCGAGCGCGGAAGCGGAGCGCCTGCTGCGCCACGCCGGCGGGCTCTGACGGGTGGTGCCCGGCCACAGGGAACCATGGGGCCCCGGAGGTGCTTGAGACGGGGCCGGGCGCACCCTATGTCAGGAGGCGACACCACACCGGTGGCGATCATCAGGGACCCCATGGCCAGCTCATTTCTTGCCGACCTTCGCCGTCGCCTCGATCCGATCCTTCCGGCGCGGATGCGCGCCGACGCCGCCATCGTTCCGGTGGTACGACTTTCCGGCGCCATCGGCATGGCGCGTCCCTTCAATCCCGGCCTGACCTTCGCCGGCATCTCCCGCACGCTCGACCGGGCCTTCGCGGTCAAGGGCGCCAAGGCGGTGGCACTCGTCATCAACTCGCCGGGCGGCTCGCCCGTGCAGTCGCATCTGATCTTCCGGCGCATCCGCCTGCTGGCGGAGGAGAAGAACGTTTCGGTCATCGCCTTCGTCGAGGATGTCGCGGCCTCCGGCGGCTACATGCTCGCCTGCGCCGCCGACGAGATCGTCGCCGATCCCTTCTCCATCGTCGGCTCCATCGGCGTGGTCAGCGCCGGATTCGGCTTCAACCGGGTGATCGACAAGCTGGGCATCGATCGCCGCGTGTACACCGCCGGCACGCGCAAGGTGATGCTCGACCCGTTCCAGCCGGAGAAGGCAGAGGATGTCGAGCGCCTGAAGGCGATCCAGCAGGATGTGCATGCCGCCTTCAGCGGGCTGGTGAAGCAGCGCCGGGGGGACGTGCTCACCGGCGATGAGGAGACGCTGTTCTCGGGCGAATTCTGGGCCGCGCCGCAGGCGCAGGAACTGGGCCTCGTCGATTCCATCGGCGAGGTGCGCTCCTTCCTGCGGGCGCGCTATGGCGAGAAGGTGCTGACCCCGGTGATCGAACAGCGGGCGGGCTTCCTCGGTCGCCGCGTGCCCGGCCTCACGGCGCTCGACGCGGGCGCCGGCGCGGCGGGTGCCGGCTTCGCGCAGGCCATGGTTGCCGAGGCGGAAGAGCGGTCCCTGTGGGGCCGGTTCGGCCTGTGATGCCGCGCTGAGGGAGACACGCTCATGCCCCCCTTGATCGTTCTGGCGCTGGGTGCGGTCGGTGCCGCCGCACTGGTCAAGCGACTTGCCAGCGAGTCGCGCCGCGTGAATGCCGAACTCGATGCACAGCGCGCCGCGGAGGCGCGCAAGGAGACGGGTCGCAGCACGCTGCGGCGCGATCCGGCGACGGGCGAGTACCGCCCTCACGACGGCTGACACCGGCCCGCCTCTCGCCGGGGCCCGGCCGTAGCGAAAGCTAGAGCGTTTCCAATTCGATAGGCGGTGCCTATCATTACCGCGAATTCACTTGGTCCGTCCCCGCTTCGGCCTTATCCCCGAGGCAGGAGAGGTGGATGGACGCAATGCTTCAGAGGTCGGAAAGCAGCTGGATGGCCGGTGCGACGGCCCGCCGACGCCGCCGGTGGCCCTGGGCGGCGCTGGCCGTCGCCGTGCTGCTCGGGGGCGCCTACTACTACCGCACCACCCTGGCGCCGGCGGAGACCACGCCCGAGTTCCAGACCGCCACGGTCGAGATCGGCGATATCCAGACCAGCGTCAACGCCATCGCCAAGATGCAGCCAAAGACCTATGTCGATGTCGGCACGCAGGTTTCCGGCCAGCTCAGGGTCATCCACCCCGATGTCGGCGCCATCGTGAAAAAGGGCGACCTGCTCGCGGAGATCGACCCGACCGTCTACCAGACGCGGGTGAATGGCGACCGCGCCAGCCTCGACAATCTGCGGGCCCAGCTCGCACAGGCCGAGGCGCAGCTCACCCTCGACCAGCTCCGCAACGAGCGCGCGCAGGAACTGCTCTCCAAACAGTCCGGCAGCCGCGACGCGGCGGATGCGGCGCAGGCCACCATGCGGATTTCGGTCGCCAAGATCGACGCGCTGAAGGCGCAGATCGCCCAGACCCAGGCGACGCTGGACGGCGACCTCGCCAATCTCGGCTATACCAAGATCTACGCGCCGATGGACGGCACGGTGGTCTCGATCACCGCCCGCGAGGGGTCGACGCTCAATGCCAATCAGAGCGCGCCCATCGTGCTGCGCATCGCCGATCTCCAGACCATGACGGTGACGGCGCAGGTAGCGGAGGGCGACATTCCGAAGATCAAGGTGGGCACCCCCGCCTATTTCTCCACGCTCGGCCTGCCCGACCGGCGTTGGGAGGGCACGGTGCGTCAGATCGAGCCGACGCCGACCATCGTGAACGACGTCGTTCTCTACAATGTGCTGATCGATGTCCCCAATCCGGACCTCACGCTGATGACGGACATGACCGCGCAGGTGTTCTTCCGGCTGGGCGAGGCCAAGGGTGTGCCGCTGGTGCCGACTCCCGCCGTTCGCACCCGCCGCGACGGCACCGCCAGCGTGCGGGTCATGACGCCGAAGGGCCCGCAGGAGCGCGTCATCAAGACCGGCATTTCCAACCGTTCCATGACGGAGGTGACCGAGGGGCTGGAACCGGGCGATACGGTGATCACCGGGACCGCGGCGGGCCCGGCGCGGCCGGG
>JAEZMI010000355.1 GCA_023414975.1 Pseudomonadota bacterium
CCATGGCGCTGATCGCGCAGCCGGCCCCCGCCGGAACCCGCCCCGCTCCCGCCGCCCCGAAGAAGTTCTATCAGCAGCTCTATTTCCAGGTGCTGCTCGCCATCGCGATCGGCATGACGGTCGGGCATTTCTGGCCTGAGACCGGCGCGGCGCTGAAGCCGCTGGGCGACGCCTTCATCAAGCTGGTGAAGATGATCATCGCCCCGGTGATCTTCCTCACCGTCGCCACCGGCATCGCCGGCATGAGCGACATGCACAAGGTCGGGCGCGTCGCCGGCAAGGCGATGCTCTATTTCCTCTGCTTCTCGACGCTGGCGCTGATCGTCGGCCTCATCATCGGCAACGCCATCCAGCCGGGCACAGGCCTGCACATCGACCCCGCCACGCTCGATACCAAGGCGGTGCAGGGCTACGCCGCCAAGGCGCATGAGACGAGCATCGTCGGCTTCCTGCAGAACATCATTCCCGACACGGTGGTCGGCGCCTTCGCCTCGGGCGACATCCTGCAGGTCCTGTTCTTCTCCGTGCTGTTCGGCACGGCGCTGGCCATGGTCGGCGAGCGCGGCCGACCCATCACGGACTTCCTGCAGAACCTCACCGCGCCGGTCTTCAAGCTGGTCGCCCTGCTGATGAAGGCCGCGCCCATCGGCGCGTTCGGCGCCATGGCCTTCACCATCGGCAAATACGGCATCGGCTCGGTGGCGAACCTCGCCATGCTGATCGTCACCTTCTACATCACGGCGGCGGTGTTCATCCTCGTCGTGCTCGGCGCCGTCTGCCGCTACAACGGCTTCTCCATCCTCGCACTGATCCGCTACATCAAGGAGGAGATCCTCCTCGTCATCGGCACCTCCTCGTCCGAGGCGGCGCTGCCGAGCCTGATGGAGAAGATGGAGGCCGCAGGCTGCAAGCGCTCCGTCGTCGGCCTCGTGGTGCCCACCGGCTATTCCTTCAATCTCGACGGCACCAACATCTACATGACGCTGGCGGCGCTGTTCATCGCGCAGGCCATGGACATCCACCTGTCGCTGCAGGACCAGGTGCTTCTGCTGCTCGTCGCCATGCTCTCCTCCAAGGGCGCGGCGGGCATCACCGGCGCCGGCTTCATCACGCTGGCGGCGACGCTTTCCGTGGTGCCGGCCGTGCCGGTTGCCGGCATGGCGCTGATCCTCGGCATCGACCGCTTCATGTCGGAGTGCCGGGCCGTCACGAACTTCATCGGCAACGCCGTCGCCACCATCGTGGTCGCCCGCTGGGAAGGCGAGTTCGACAGCGAGCGCTTCAAGGCCGCGCTCGCCGGCCGGCTGGCGGAGGACGTGTCCGACCTTGCCGCGGAAGACGAGCGCGCCCTTCCCCCGCATGTGGCTCCCGCCCCGGCGGAGTGACGCCTTCCCCTCTCCCGCATGCTGACATGCGACGGAACGAACGGCCCGGCTCCCGCGAGGACCGGGCCGTTTGCGTTGGCGGGTCGGGGGCATCCATTATAGTTTAATAATACCTTTTTCTGAACGATCCGCCGCCCGCGGGGTTGTCTCCACCGATGCGCGCCCGCCGCGGTACGTCTGTGCCGATGCCGGGCGCTCCCATGAAAGGAGAACGAGACCCAGCATGTGTGGAATTGCCGGAGAAATACGCTTTGATGGCGGGGCTGCCGATACGCGCGCCGTCACCGCCATGATGGATGTGCTCGCCCCGCGCGGGCCGGACGGCGCCGGACTTCAGGAGCGCGGCCGCGTCGCTTTCGGCCATCGGCGGCTCAAGATCATCGATCTCTCCGACAAGGCCGCGCAGCCCATGGTGGATGCCGAACTCGGCCTCACCCTCACCTTCAACGGCTGCATCTACAACTACCCGGAGCTGCGCGCGGCGCTGGAGGCCAAGGGCTACCGCTTCGTCTCCTCCGGCGACACGGAGGTGATCCTCAAGGCGTTCCACGCCTGGGGCGAGGCCTGCGTCGAGCGGTTCCACGGCATGTTCGCCTTCGCGATCCACGAGCATGCGGGCGGCGCGGTGACGCTGGCGCGCGACCGGTTCGGCATCAAGCCGCTCTATTATGCCGAGGGCGACAGGCGTCTGCGCATCGCCTCCAGCCTGCCCGCGCTTCTGGCGGCGGGCGATGTCGACACCACCATCGACCGCGACGCCCTGCACAATTACATGAGCTTCCACGCCGTGGTGCCGCCCCCGCGCACCCTTCTCAAGGGCGTGCGCAAGCTCGCCCCCGCCACGCTGCGCCGCTACGCGCCGGACGGTTCCTTCACCGAGCGCGTCTACTGGCGCCCGCCGCATCAACGTCGCGCGGCGGATGCGGGCCTCACTCTCGAGGACTGGCGCGACCGGGTGCTGGAGGCGCTGCGCGTCGCCGTGCGCCGGCGCATGGTGGCGGATGTGCCCGTCGGCGTGCTGCTGTCGGGCGGGGTGGATTCCTCCATCATCGTCGGCCTCCTGGCGCAGGAAGGCCAGGCGAACCTTGCCACCTATTCCATCGGCTTCGAAGAGGCCAATGGCGAGAAAGGCGACGAGTTCGTCTATTCCGACCTGATCGCGCGGACCTTCGCCACCGACCATCACAAGATCTTCGTGCCCTCCTCGGATCTGATGGGCGCGCTGCCGGACACCATCCACGCCATGTCCGAGCCGATGGTCTCCTACGACAATATCGGCTTCTACCTGCTCTCCCGCGAGGTCTCGAAGTCGATCAAGGTGGTGCAGTCCGGCCAGGGGGCGGACGAGGTGTTCGCGGGCTATCACTGGTACCCGCCGCTCGCCGCCAGCACCGATATCGTCGGCGACTATGCCCGCGGCTTCTTCGACCGCGACCACGCGACGCTGAAGCGCCAGCTCGCGCCGGAGTGGATGGCGGACACCGACGCGAGCCGTGATCTCGTCGCCGCCCATCTGCTGGCCGACGGGGCCGACACGCCGGTGGACCGTGCCCTGCGGCTCGACAGCCAGGTGATGCTGGTCGACGATCCCGTGAAGCGCGTCGACAACATGACCATGGCCTGGGGTCTTGAGGCGCGCGTGCCCTTCCTCGACCATGAGCTGGCCGAACTCGCCGCGACCATCCCGCCGGAATTCAAGCTGGCGCAGGGCGGCAAGGGCGTGCTGAAGGAGGCGGCCCGCCTCGTCGTGCCGCATGAGGTGATCGACCGGCCCAAGGGCTACTTCCCGGTGCCGCAGCTCAAATACATTTCCGGCGAGTACCTCACCATGGTCGGCGACGTGCTGGGCTCGCAGGCGGCGCGCGAGCGCGGCCTCTTCCGGCAGGACTATCTCGACACGCTGCTGGCCGATCCGGTCTCGCACATCACGCCGCTGCGCGGCTCCGAGCTCTGGCAGGTCGCCCTGCTGGAGATGTGGCTCCAGTCGCACGGGGTCTGAACCATGCGGCACGCAACGATCACGGGTGACACGATGACCAAGGCGACGCACAGCACCGTTCACGCCACCATGCCTCCCGGCCACCTGCCGGCGCGCGCCAGTTGCGCCTTCGACATGGGCTGGGGCCGGCTGATCTTCGGCCAGACCTTTGCCGACATGCCGGAACTTATCGCCACGCTGCGCGAGGAGGGGCCGGACCGGCGCGACATCGCCGTCTATGTGCAGGATCCGCATGTGCTGCTCGCGCAGGCGCCGCAGGAAGTGTTCCTCGATCCGTCCCACACCTACCGGCTGGACCTTGCCCGCCTCGCCCCGGCGGAGCGACGCTTCGCCGGCTTCACCATCCGTCCGCTCGCGTCCGACATGGACGCGCAGGCGGTGAACCGCATCTATGCCGCCCGCGCCATGGTGACGGCGCCGCTGGAGTGCTTCCGCGCCGCGCGCGATCCCGACCCGCTGACCTATCTGGTGGCGGAGGACGAGGCGAGCGGGCGGATCATCGGCACCGTCACCGGCGTCGATCACGCCCGCGCCTTCGGCGACCCGGAGCGCGGCGCCTCGCTCTGGTGCCTCGCGGTCGATCCGCAGGCCCGCCAGCCCGGCATCGGCGAGGCGCTGGTGCGCCGGCTCGCCGAGCACATGGCGGAGGAAGGCGCCGCCTTCCTCGACCTCACCGTGATGCACGACAACGCGCAGGCCATCGCGCTCTATGAAAAGCTCGGCTTCGAGCGCGTCCCCTATTTCACGGTGAAGCGCAAGAACCCGATCAATGAACGGCTTTTCGCCGGCCCCGACCCCTCGGAAGGCTTCAACCCCTACGCCCAGATCATCATCAACGAGGCCCGCCGGCGCGGCATCATCGTCGAGCCGACCGACCCGGAAGCGGGCTTTTTCCGCCTGACCTTCGGCGCCCGCACGGTGCGCTGCCGCGAGAGCCTCTCCGACCTCACCTCGGCGGTCGCCATGTCGATCTGCGACGACAAGAGCGTCACCCGGCGCGTCGTCGCCGAGGCGGGGGTGCGCGTGCCCGAACAGCTGAGCACCGCGGCATCGATGGAGGAAATCGCCGCTTTCCTGAAGCGCCATGGCCGCGTGGTGGTGAAGCCCGCGCGCGGCGAGCAGGGGCGCGGCGTCAGCGTCGGCATCACCTCGCTCGACGCCATGGAGGCGGCGATCGGCGCGGCACGCGCCATCTCCGAGGAGGTGCTGCTCGAGGAATGCGTGGAGGGCGAGGATCTGCGCCTCGTCGTCATCAACTACCGCGTGGTCGCCGCCGCGCTGCGGCGTCCGGCCATGGTGGTGGGTGACGGACGCAGCCCCATCCGCGCGCTGATCGAGGCGCAGAGCCGGCGCCGCGCCGCCGCGACCTCGGGTGAATCGCGCATTCCGCTCGACGCGGAGACCGAGCGCACCGTGCGCGACGCCGGCCTCACGCTCGACGCGGTTCTCGACGCCGGCCAGGAGCTGAAGGTGCGCCGCACCGCCAATCTCCACACCGGCGGCACCATCCATGATGTGACGGACATGGTGCATCCCCAGCTCGTCGAGGCCGCCATAAAGGTCGCGCGCGCCATCGACATCCCCGTCGTCGGCGTCGACCTGATGGTCGCCTCCCCCAGCGCGCCGGACTATGCCTTCATCGAGGCCAATGAACGCCCCGGCCTTGCCAACCACGAACCCCAGCCGACGGCCGAACGGTTCATCGATCTGCTCTTCCCGCTGGCGGTGCCGGCGGGCGTGCGGCAGGTGCTGGAGGCACCCGCGGGGCGCGTCGACCCATGAGCCGGCTCAAGATCGATTCCGACTACCTCGCCAAGG
>JAEZMI010000034.1 GCA_023414975.1 Pseudomonadota bacterium
GCTGTCCACCTATGAGCGCCGGGGGGCCTTAGGCGGCGCGATGGGGGGTTGCGCATGATGTATGGGCCCTTCGACGCCTTCCGCGCCGCCGATTTCCAAGTGAAGTTCGCCACCGCGACCTGGGAGAAGCGGGGCGCCGCGCGCCTGCGCCATAAGGTGTTCTGCGAGGAGCAGGGCCTGTTCGACGGCGATGACCGCGACGCGATCGACGCCGTCGCCATTCCCATCGTCGCCGTCTCCATGCTGGGGCTGGTGGCGGACGACGTGGTCGGCACGGTGCGCATCCATGAAGCGGAACCCGGCGTGTGGTGGGGCTCGCGCCTCGCGGTAGCGGAAAGCTACCGCAAGGTCGGCCCGCTCGGCGCGGCGCTGATCCGGCTCGCCGTGTCCTCTGCCCATGCGCGCGGCGCGACGTCGTTCCTCGCCCATGTGCAGAGCCAGAACGGCCTGCTGTTCCGCCGGCTGCACTGGCAGGTCGTCGAGGAGAAGGAACTCCACGGGCGCCCGCACCTGCTGATGCAGGCCGACCTCGCTCATTACCCGCCGATCGTCGATGCCGAGACCGGCTTTCATGCGGTGGCGCGGGCCGGCATGGCGCGGAGGGCGGCATGAACGCGCCCGCGAGCTTGCCGTTCGGTGCCGATGCCTTTGCCGGCATCGTCGCGAAATTGCGGGCATCCGCCGGCATGTCGGCCAAGGCCGACATCGCGCTGGCCGCCGCGCGGCTCGGGCTCGGCGGGGAAGACGCTGTCCGGGTCGGCGATGACTGCGCCGCCATTCCCGACGGCGAGGGGTGGCTGCTCCTCGCCATCGAGGGGTTCATGAACGAGTTCGTGGCGGGCGATCCCTGGTTCGCCGGCTGGTGCGGCGTGATGGTCAATCTGTCCGATATCGCCGCCATGGGCGGGCGCGCCCTCGCCGTGGTGGATGCCGTCTGGGCGGCCGGGGAGGACGGCGCGACCCCGATGCTGGCGGGCATGCGCGCGGCCTCCGAGCGTTTCGCCGTGCCGGTGGTCGGCGGTCACACCAATCTCAGGACGGATCGCGGCCAGCTCTCCGTGGCCATCCTCGGACGCGCCAAACGCCTGCTCACCTCCTTCGACGCCCGGCCCGGCGAGACCCTGATCGCCGCCATCGACCTGCGCGGACGCTACCGCGCGCCTTTCGCCAATTGGGACGCGGCGACGGACGCTCCGGCAGAGCGCCTGCGCGGCGACCTCGCCCTGCTGCCGATGATCGCCGAGGCGGGGCTTTCGCGGGCCGCCAAGGATATCAGCCAGGGCGGGCTTGTCGGCACCAGTGCCATGCTGGCGGAAGCCTCCGGCGTCGGCGTGGAGATCGACCTCTCGCGGGTGCCGGCGCCGGATGGCGTCGATCCCGCCCGCTGGCTGATGAGCTTTCCCAGCTACGGCTATCTGCTCACCGCCGAACCGGGTGCTTTGCCGGCTATACTACAGGCTTTCCATGCCCGTGGCATCGCCGCCGCCGCCGTCGGCCGCATCACCGCCGACCGAGCTGTGACTGTGGGGAACGGCACGGCGCGGGAGACCATCTGGGACTTCGCCGAGCGCCCCCTGATCGGCTGCGGTCCACCCGTCCGACGCGCGGAGGATGCGGCATGAACCCCGCCCGGCCGCTCCGCATCGCCATTCTCACCCATTCCACCAATCCGCGCGGCGGTGTCGTCCACGCGCTGGAGCTCGGTGATGCATTGACCCGGCTCGGTCATGAAGCGGTGGTGCATGCCCCGGACGCGAAGGGCGCGGGCTTCTTTCGCCCGACGCTCTGCCGCACGGTGAGCGTGCCCGCCGCGACCGTCGGTGCCGATGTTGCCGAGATGGTGCGCATCCGCATGGCCGATTATGTCCGCCATTTCGACACGCCCGCCCATCGTGACTTCGACGTGTTCCACGCGCAGGACGGCATTTCCGGCAATGCGTTGGCGACGCTCACCGAACGCGGCCTAATCCCCGGCTTCGCCCGCACGGTGCACCATATGGACAGCTTCGGCGATCCGGCGCTTGCCGGGCTGCAGCTCAGGGCCATCGTCGCGGCAGACCGACATTTCGTGGTGAGCCGCCTGTGGCAGGAGAAGCTGGCGGCGATGCTCGGCCATCGGCCGCTTCTCGTCGGCAACGGGATCGACACGGCCCGGTTCACGCCGGTACCGGACGGCCGGGAGCAGGCGCTTGCCCGCGCGCTGGGCCTCGGCCCCGGTCCGGTCGTCCTGAGCGTCGGCGGGGTGGAGGCGCGCAAGAACACGCTGGCCATGCTGGAAGCCTTCATCCAGCTGCGGGCTCTGCATCCGCGCGCGCAGTTCGTCATTGCCGGCGGGGCCAGCGTGCTCGACCATCACGCCTATCAGGCGGCCTTCGAGGCGCGCCTTGCCGCCGCCGGCCTGCCGGCTCACGCGGTGATCCGCACCGGCCCCGTGGCGCAGGCCGACATGCCCGCCCTTTACCGGCTCGCCGATGTGCTGGCCTTTGCCTCGCTCAATGAGGGTTTCGGCCTCGTCGCGCTCGAAGCCATGGCGTGCGGCGTCCCCACCGTGGTCGCGCGTATCGCGCCCTTCACCGAACATATCG
>JAEZMI010000037.1 GCA_023414975.1 Pseudomonadota bacterium
GTACCGCCCTGACTATTCTGAGCTTTGCGTCGATTGCCATGATGTCGACGGCCATCACCTCGTTCTCACAGGCCGCCGAACTCAAATCCATCGCCATCCTCACCCCGGAGCCGGGCACGGATTACGGCTGGAACCAGCAGGGCATCGACGCCGCCAAGGCCGCCGGCAAGGCGGCGGGCGTCGAGGTGCTGGTGGCGGAAAATCTCGGCTATGGCGATGTGCGCCCCACCTTGCGCGAGATGGCGCAGGACGGCGCGGGCCTGCTCATTGCCCATGCCAGCGGCTACAACACCGCCGCCCCGGAAATCGGCGCGGAGATGAAGGTGCCGGTGGCCATCGTCGATCTGCCGGACGCGCGCAAGCCCGGCGCGGTCGCCGACTACACCGCCAGCGGTCATGAGGGCGCCTATCTCGCCGGCCGCCTCGCCGCCAAGATGAGCAAGACCGGCACGGTCGGCATCGTCGTCTCCGGCGAGCCCCCGTCCTGGAACTCGCAGTCCTCCGCCTTCGCGGAGGGCGCCAAGGCCGAAAAGCCCGGCATCAATGTGCGCTACGCGGTGATCGGCCCGGCGGCCTATTCGGACGCCGCGGGCGGCAAGCGCGTCACCGAGGCGCTGATCGCGGCCGGCGCCGACATCATTTTCGGCCAGGGCAACGGGTCGAGCTTCGGCATGCTGCAGGCGGTCGAGACCAACAAGGCGACCAATGGCGGTAAGGTCTATTTCATCGACGTGATCGGCGACAAGACCGCCATCGACAAGGGCAATCTGCTCTCCTCCGTGGTCTGGAACCTGACCCCGGTCTATTCGGCGATGATTGCCGATGTGAAGGCCGGCAAATACGGCTCCCACAACTACGACATCAACCTGAAGGACGGCTCGGTCACGCTGCTGAAGACCAAGCACATACCGGACGATGTCTGGGGGCAGATCGAGGCGCTGAAGAAGGACATCATCGACGGCAAGATCAAGGTGACGGCCCATTACGATGCCGACACCGTGCACAAGATGGTGACGCAGCTCCCCACCGCGCAGTGACCCTCGCGCCATGGCCCGCCTTCCGGGCGAGCCGTGGCGTCTCCTTTCCCTCCGGGGTGCCCGACCGGAGCCGATGACCTTCGCCCCGCGCCGCGCGGCGCCGGGAGACAGGCAGCAGAGCATGACAGAACCGCTTTCCACGCACCCGCCGCCGGGCGATCCGCTCGCGCCGCCGCACCCGATCATCCGCTTCGATCATGTGACGAAGCGCTTTCCCGGCGTGGTCGCGAACGATGCGGTGTCGTTCGAGCTGTGGCCGGGCGAGGTGCATGTGCTGCTGGGGGAGAACGGCGCGGGCAAATCCACGCTGGTGGGCATGCTCTCCGGCCTTCAGACACCCGACGAAGGCGGCATTCTCATCGAGGAGCGGGAGGCAGGGATTTCCTCGCCCGCCCGCGCGCTGGAGCTGGGCATCGGCACCGTGTTCCAGCACTCCATGCTGGTGCCCTCGCTGAGCGTCGTCGACAACATGGCGCTGGGCGGGCCCTGGTGGTCGCGGCCCGACCGCGCGGGCCTCGCGCGCCGCATGGCGCAGGTCTGCGCCGATATCGGCGTGACCGTCGATCCCGGCGCCCGTGTCGGCTCCCTGTCGCTGGGCGAGCAGCAGCAGGTGGAAATCGTCCGTGCGCTGATGCGCGGCTCGCGGGTGCTCATTCTGGATGAGGCGACCGCCATGCTCACGCCGAAGGGCGCGGAGGATCTCGGCGCGCTGATGGGACGGCTGACCCGGCTCGGCATCGCCGTCGTCTTCATCACCCACAAGCTCAATGAGGCCCTGTCGTTCGGCCACCGCATCACCGTGCTGCGCCTTGGCCGAAAGGTCGGCGAAATCGCGCCGGAGCGGCTTTCCGCGCTCGGCCCGGCCGCCGCCACGGCGGAAATCATCCGGCTGATGTTCGGCACCGATGCGGGCGCGGGGGCGAGTGCCGCCCCGCGTGCCGCCCGCGCATCCCGGCCACCGCTTCTCGTCGTCGAAGGACTCGCGGTAGAGGATGCCGCCGTGCCGGTGTCCGGCGTCGATCTGGCGGTCGCGCCCGGCGAGATTCTCGGCCTTGCCGGCATTGACGGCAATGGCCAGAAGCAGCTCGCCGAAGCCTTCGCCGGCCAGCGCCCGCTCCGCGCCGGGCGCATCCTGCTCGGCGGCGAGCCGATCGAACGGCTCGATGTCGGGGCGCGACGCGCTCGTGGCCTGCGTTACGTCACGGATGACCGGCTGGGGGAAGGCACGGTCGGCGGCTTTGCCATCGCGCTCAATTTGTTGCTCAAACAGGTCGGCGAACCGCCCTTCTGGCGCGCCGGCATCGACCAGCCCGTCGCCATCGCCAGCCATGCAAGGCGGCTCGTCAGCGAATTCGACGTGCGCACGCCGGGTATCGAGACCCCCATCGGCAAACTCTCCGGCGGCAACATCCAGAAGGCCCTGCTGGCCCGCGAGCTTTCCGGCGCCGCGCGGGCGGTCATCTTCGCCAAGCCGACCTATGGGCTCGACGTCAACAACATCCGCGCCACCCGCCAGCGCATCCGCGATGCCGCCGACAGCGGCCTCGCCGTGATCCTCATCTCGACCGATCTCGAAGAGGTGCTGGAGCTGTCCGACCGGATCGCGGTGATGTCGCGCGGCAAGGTCGTGGGGGTGGTCGAGAACAATGCCGCCGCCCGCGGCCGGGTCGGCCAATTGATGAGCGGCGTGACGGCATGAGCACCACCGGCACCTCCAGCCCCGATCTCACGCCCGCCACGCGCCTCGCACCGGCCGCGCCCGCCGCGCCCACCGGGCCCCTTGCCCGCGCCCAACGCTGGCGCGCCCGCGGGCGGCTCGCCCTGCTCGGCATCGGCCCGGTCGTCGGGGCGCTCCTGCTGTCGGGCCTCGTGCTGCTCGCCCTCGGCGTCGATC
>JAEZMI010000084.1 GCA_023414975.1 Pseudomonadota bacterium
GGTGAAGCCGCGATCCTCGGCGGAGACGCGCGCGCTCACCGCCCGCTGTCCCAGCGTGCCGGCCAGACCTTCGCCCAGTCCGGCGTCGCGAGCGCGGCGGGCGCGAGCAGCGGCGGGTAGCCGCCCGGCGCCGCCGGCCGCTCCCGTTCCACCGCCGGCCCGCGCCGGGGGACGCCGGCGAGATCGAGGAAATTGCCGAGAATCTCATAGCCTGGCCCGGTCAGCACCGATTCCGGGTGGAACTGCACGCCGAAGGTGGGATGCGCGCGATGCGCCAGCCCCATGATCTCGCCATCCTCCGCCCAGGCGGTGGCACGCACGGCCGAGGCCTCGTCGAGTTCCACCGCCAGTGAGTGGTAGCGCCCCGCGGGGATGGGGGAGGGCAGGCCGGCGAAGACGTCGCTCCCGCCATGGCGCACCTGCGAGGCGCGGCCATGCATCGGCTCCTTCGCCCGCACCACGCGCCCGCCAAAGGCCTGCCCGATGCACTGATGGCCGAGGCAGATGCCGAGGATGGGCAGCGCGCCGGAGAGCGCGCGCACCGCCTCCAGCGAGACCCCGGCCTCATTGGGCGAGCAGGGGCCCGGCGAGATCACCAGCGCCTGCGGCTTCATCCGCTCGATGGCGGCGACGTCCAGCGCGTCGTTGCGGGCGACCTCGACCTCGGCGCCGAGCTCGGTGAGATAGCGCGCGACGTTGAAGACGAAGCTGTCGTAATTGTCGATCAGGAGGATCATCCGCCCGCCTCCGGCCGGAAGGCGCGGAACAGCCGCGCCGCCTTGGTCAGGCTCTCCTCATGCTCGGCCGCCGGGTCGGACAGGGCCGTGATTCCGCCGCCGACGCCGAAGCTCGCCATGCCGTTCTCCATCGTCACGGTGCGGATGGCGATGTTGAAATCCATGGTGCCATCGAAGCCGATATAGCCGATGGAGCCGCAATAGACACCGCGCGGGCGCCCTTCGAGTTCGCGGATGATTTCCATCGCCCGGATCTTCGGCGCGCCGGTGATCGAACCGCCGGGGAAGGAGGCGGCGATCAGGTCGAGCCCGTCGCGCCCTTCCTTCAGCTCCCCCGTCACTACCGAGACGAGGTGGTGCACATTGGCATAGGTCTCCAGCCCGCAGAGCCGGGGCACCCGCACCGTGCCCGGTTGGCACACGCGGGAGAGATCGTTGCGCAGCAGGTCGACGATCATTACGTTTTCGGCGCGGTCCTTCTCGCTGGCGGTCAGTTCCCGGCCGCGGAAGGCGTCGAGTGTCGGCTCCACCGAACGGGGCACCGTGCCCTTGATCGGGCGTGCCTCGACCTCGCGGCCGTCGAGCTTGACGAAACGTTCGGGAGAGGACGAGGCGATCACGCGTTCCGCGCCGAGGATCAGCGCGGCGAAGGTCGCCGGGTTGGCGCGGCGCAACTGGTCGTAGAGCGCCAGAGGGTCGATCGCCCCGCCGCCCGCCGTCTCCAGCGCGGCTTCGAAACGCTGGGTGAAGTTCGCCTGGAAGATGTCGCCGGCGCGGATATAGGCGATGACGTCAGCCACGGCCTCCCGATAGCGGGCGGCGTCGAAATTGGAGCGCCACTCGGCCGCCGTCACCGCGGGCCCCAGGGCGGGAGGCGGCGCGGCAAGTTCGGCCGTCACCTCGGCCAGTCGCTCCCGCGCGCGCCGGGCGCGCCGGGCCGGCTCCGTCTCGGGCCAGCCGGTGGAAATCAGGAGGGCGCGGCGCGCCGCCAGGTCGAAGGCCACCACCACATCGTAAAAGCCCAGGTCGATTTCCGGCCCTTCGCCGGGCTCCGGTTGGGGGGTGGGGAAGCGGTCGAACAGGCGTCCCGCCTCGTAGGCGATATAGCCGGCCGCGCCGGCCTGGAAGGCGGCTTCGCCGGGCAGGCGCGGCTGGGCGTGGCGGGCGAGGCGTTCGCGCAGCGCCGCGAGCGGGTCGCCGGTCTGGCGCTCGCCATCCCAGCGCGGCACGCCACCTTCCACGGTGAAGCGGCCAAAGGGGCGGGCCATCACATAGGACCAGCGCCCGAGCACGGGATGCGCCATCGCGCTGTCGAGGAACACCAGCCCGCGCGCGCGCGCGTCCGCGCCCGCCAGCCGCCGCGCGGCGAGCCACGGCTCCTGAAAGGCGATCTCGGCGACGAAGGGCGGCGGCTGCTGAATCATGGGCCGACTATGAAGCCTGCCGGGCCGGCTTCCTAGACATGTTCCTCCGCCGTGGGCGCCGCACGTTCCTGCGGCGCGCGCCGCACGCTCCGGCGGGCGCGTGCCGCCCCGGCGGGGAGGGCGCTGCTCGTCGTTCCGTGCCAGGGGGCAAGCCGGCTGGAAATTGGCTTCAATTTCGAAAGACTAAGCCAAAAGGGTCACTTGACGCAGTGGCAGCCGAGTGGTGGCTTAGTCTTCCAAGTGCGGGCGCAGAAAATGCCCGTTCAAAGCGTGGCAAGCGTTTTCAAAAAGTCTCGGGAGGGACGTATGACGAGTTTCAAGTCGGCCGCCATCGCGGTCGCGGCCCTGGCGTTGTCGGCCATGCCGTTCGCCGGCGCCAAGGCGCAGGATTTTCCCAACCGCAACATCACGATGATCGTGCCCTTCGCCGCCGGCGGCCCAACCGACACGGTGGCCCGCCTCGTGGCCGAATCCATGTCCCGTTCGCTCGGCCAGCAGGTGGTGGTCGAGAATGTCGGCGGCGCGGGCGGCACGCGCGGCGCGGGTCAGGTCGCCAAGGCAACGCCCGATGGCTACACCGTGCTGCTGCACCACATCGGGCAGGCGACCTCCGCCACCCTGTACCGCAAGCTGCCCTACAACGTGCTGACGGACTTCGAGGAAGTCGGCCTCGTCACCGACGTGCCGATGACCATGATCGGCAAATCCGGTCTGCCGCCCAAGGACGCGGCTGAACTGATCGCCTATGTGAAGGAAAAGAAGGACGGCGTGATTTACGGCAATGCCGGCGTCGGCTCCGCCTCGCATCTGTGCGGCATGCTGTTCATGTCCGCCCTCGGCACGCCGATGACCACGGTGCCGTATCAGGGCACGGGACCGGCGATGAACGATCTCGTCGGCGGCCAGATCGACCTCATGTGCGACCAGTCGACCAACACCACCGGCCAGATCAAGGCGGGCAAGGTGAAGGCCTATGCCGTCACCACGCCGAACCGGCTCAAGTCGCTGCCGGACATCCCGACCTTCAAGGAAGGTGCGCTGCCGGGCTTCGAGATTGCGGTGTGGCACGGCATGTACGCGCCCAAGGGCACGCCGAAGGCGGTCGTCGACAAGCTGAACGCGGCGCTGGTGCAGGCGCTTCAGGATCCGAAGGTGATCGCGCGCTTCGCCGATCTCGGCACCGAGCCGGTCGCTCTCGACCGCGCGACGCCGGAAGTGCACCAGAAATTCCTTGAGGCGGAAGTCGCCAAGTGGAAGCCAGTGATCGAGCAGGCCGGCGTCTTCGCCGACTGATGTGAGCCGACCCGCCCGCCCGCTTGAGCGGCCGCAAGGCCATCGTGCGGGCGGGTCACTTTATCAAAATGGCCGGGCAGGGGGGTGCATGGTCCGCTTCGTCAAGAATCCCAGGGATGTCGCAACCGGTCTGTTGCTCATCCTGGTCGCCGCTTTCTTCGCCTGGCAAGGTTTCGATCTGCCGATGGGCCGCGCCATCCGCATGGGGCCCGGTTACTTCCCGATGATCCTGGCCGGGCTTCTTGCACTCTTTGGCCTGATCATCCTCCTCACTGGACTCACTGTTCACCCCGAAGGCGGCGGCCATCTCAACCTGAGCGAGTGGCCGTGGCGGGCGTTGGCGCTGGTCACGCTGGCCGTCGTGCTGTTCGGCGTGGGCGTGCGCCCGCTCGGCCTCGGCCCGGCGATGTGGCTCGCGGTGTTCATCTCGGCACTCGCCAGCCGGCGCTTCACCATCCTGACCGGGTTGATCTCCGCCACCATCATGGTCGCGTTCTCCTGGGCCGTGTTCATCAAGGGCCTCGGCCTTCCCCTGCCCATGCTCGGGCCCTTGCTCGGCGGCTATTGATCAGGAGCCAGACCCTTGGAAATCTTTGATAATCTGGCGCTCGGCTTTTCCGTCGCCTTCACCTTCCAGAATATTCTCTACTGCTTCCTGGGCGTGCTGCTGGGCACGCTGATCGGCGTTCTGCCCGGCCTCGGCCCGGTGCCGACCATCGCCATGCTGCTGCCGATCACCTTCGGCCTGCCGCCGGTGGCGGCCCTCATCATGCTGGCCGGCATCTATTACGGCGCGCAGTATGGCGGCTCGACGACGGCCATTCTCATCAATCTGCCGGGCGAGAGTTCGTCCGTCGTGACCGCCATCGACGGCTACCAGATGGCCCGCCAGGGCCGGGCCGGCGCCGCGCTCGCGACCGCCGCGCTCGGCTCCTTCTTCGCCGGCTCGGTCGCCACCTTCCTGCTCGCCGTCTTCGCCCCGCCGCTCGCGGACCTCGCGCTCAAATTCGGGCCACCGGAATATTTCGCGCTGATGGTTCTCGGCCTCATCGCCTCCGTGGCCCTCGCCTCCGGCTCCGTGATCAAGGCCCTCGCCATGGTCGTGCTGGGCATCCTGCTTGGCCTGTCCGGCCAAGACGTCTACACCGGCACCCCGCGCTTCACCTTCGATATGATTGAACTTGCTGACGGAATCGAGTTCGTGGCGCTCGCCATGGGCGTGTTCGGCATCGGCGAAATCGTGCGAAACCTGGAGGACGAGCACACCCGCACGGTCATGGTGCAGAAGGTGAAGGGCCTGCTGCTCTCCAAGGACGACTTCAAGCGCATCATCGGCCCCGTGCTGCGCGGAACCTTCCTCGGCTCGTTCCTCGGCATTCTGCCGGGCGGCGGCGCCATCCTGTCGTCCTTCGCCTCCTACTCGATCGAGAAGAAGATCTCGCGGGAGCCGCAGCGCTTCGGCAAGGGGGCGATCGAAGGCGTGGCCGGTCCCGAATCGGCGAACAATGCCGGCGCGCAGACCTCCTTCATCCCCATGCTGACGCTCGGCATTCCCTCGAACCCGGTGATGGCGCTGATGATCGGCGCGCTCATCATCCAGGGCATCGTGCCGGGTCCGAACGTGGTGAACGAGCAGCCGAACCTGTTCTGGGGCATCGTCGCCTCCATGTGGATCGGCAACTTCCTGCTGGTGGTGCTCAACCTGCCGCTGATCGGCATCTGGGTCCGGCTTCTTACCGTGCCCTATCACATCCTCTTCCCGCTCATCGTCGGCTTCTGCTGCATCGGCGTCTACAGCGTCAACAATAACAACTTTGACGTGTATACGATGGCACTCTTCGGCCTCATCGGCTACCTCCTGGTAAAACTCCACTGCGAACCCGCCCCGCTTCTGCTTGGGTTCATTATTGGGCCCATGCTTGAGGAGTATTTACGTCGCGCGATGTTGATCTCGCGGGGTGATCCGTTCGTCTTCGTCACCCGGCCGCTTTCCGCGACGATGCTGGCGCTCGGCGCTTTGGCGCTGCTTGTCGTTCTGCTTCCCTCCGTGCGCAAGAAGAGGGACGAGGCCTTCAAAGAGTGAGGACAAGTCGGACGGGGGGTGTAGACAGGCCGGAATCGCTTTGCTAAATGACCCCCCGTTCGCGGGACGATGTTCCGCAGACACCCGGTCCGGGCGCATAGCTCAGTTGGTAGAGCAGCTGACTCTTAATCAGCGGGTCCTAGGTTCGAGCCCTAGTGCGCCCACCATCTCCTCACAAGGACATGAAATTCCGGACGGGTGTCTGCCGATAGGTTTCGGCTAGATTTGAGCCAGCGCTCGAAAATACCGCACCTGCGGTTCCCCTTCACGCTAGCCTCTTTGAATGTTCGAGTGGATTCATCGGGCCGGCAGGCCGCTGCTTGTCGTGGAAGGTCCGCAAATCCGGATCGTCGCCGCCAATGCGGCCGCGCGCGCGCTGATGGATCATCCGCTGCTTGAGGCCGAAAGCCAGCCCTGCCTCAATGATCTTGCCGCATTGCCCGATGCCCTGATCTTCGAGGAAGCATGGAGGGCCGAGCCGGAATCGCTGGAGGCCCAGTTTGAGATCGAGATTCCTCGCGAAGACGACAGCTTCCACCGGCTCCATTGTGGCCTGCGCTACCTCACGGATACGCACCGCCTGATTACATTGAGGGATGGCCCGGGGCGCCTGCCGAGGGAGCATCTCAGAGAGATCGTCGACCAACTGCCCGTGGCGCTCGAAGTCTACGACCTCGATTTCAATAGCTTGTTCTACAATCAGATCTCGGACGAGATGTTCCTTTATGAGGAAAAGCCCATTGTTCACCATGACGAGTGGTGGGAAATGGGCTTTCCCGATCCCGAGGAGCGTGCCGCGGTTCTGGCCGAATGGCGGGCCAAGACGGAGGAGGCGCGGCGCGATCGTTCGATCATCCAGTTCAGCGAGTGGTCGGTGCGCTGCCGTGATGAGATTCGCCGCATCGTGCAGTTCCGCTATCGCTTCGTGGGCGATTATTTCCTGCTGACGTGGTGGGACGTGACGGCCCAACGGCAGACCGAGGAGCAACTGCGGCAACTCTCCGTTTCCGATCCGCTGACAGGTGTGTGGAACCGCCGCCGTTTGCAGCAGGACATCGCCATCGAACTGGAGCGCGCGCAACAAGGGGGGGCGCCTTGCTCCCTGCTAGTGATCGACGTGGATCACTTCAAGTCGATCAATGACCGGTTTGGGCATTCGGTTGGCGATGAGGTGCTCCGAATGATGGCCGAGCGCAGCCGGGCGCATCTGCGCGACAGGGACGTTCTGGCGCGGATCGGCGGCGAGGAGTTCGCCGTTCTGCTTTCCGGCACGGGAGCGAAGGAGGCTGAGGCCGTCGCCCGGCGTCTGCTGCGCGAACTATGCCTGCCGGTGATCACGGGGGCGGGCCTTGTTATCGATGTATCCGTCAGTATCGGCGTTACCACCGGCAAGCCCGGGGAAGCGGCGGTCGACGCGCTGATGGAACGCGGCGACCGGGCGCTGTACCGGGCCAAGGCGAGCGGGCGCGGGCGCGTGGTTATCGACGCCTCGTGAAGGGTATCCTGCTGTCAGCGTGCTATAAGCTCGGCCGCGGCGCCGTTATCGGTCGCGCTTTCGCTGGAGACATCATCATTTCTCGTGAACTTTCGATGATTTGCGCCCATTGCCGACGCTGTGGGCGGCGTTCCGCGCTCGGCAAGGCGGACGCCGGAGCGCTGACGGATCTTGCGCCCGACGAGCCGGCCCCACGGCTGCGTTGCGATATGTGCGGCGGGCGGCGTGTTTCCGTGTTCCGGGCTCGAGGGCCCATGGAGATGATCGCCTTTCTGTCCGGTCGCATCTGACGTCCGAACCAAACGGCGCGTCCCGCGTTGACTGCCGCGAGCACCCGACGGGAGGACAGTTCCATGACCAACAACGATCCATTCTCGCCCAAGGACGACAAGAGTTTCGCGACCTCGAGCACAGGCTCGGCGTCTTCTGCCGGCATATCGTCCAGTACCGTTCGGCCGGAGGGCGTGACCGGCCGTACGTCATCAGCCTTCGATGCGGAAGACGCTGACATCGTCCGCGGGAGCCGGCCCGAGGACGGTAGCGGTCGCCGCTATTCCTTCAATATGCTGCTGGCAACCGCCGTTGCTGGCTATGCGATTGGGCGCCTGCTCCCGCGCTGAGCGCCCTGGAAAGACCATCATGCAAACCCTGACCGTGCGTCATCTGACGCGCTACACTTATGCCAACCCGGTCGTCTTCCATCCCCATCGGCTCATGCTGCGTCCGCGGGATAGTCACGACCTGCGGCTGGTGGCGGCCGAGATGACCCTGTGGCCGCCGGCCAATGTGCGCTGGATGCACGACGTCTTCGGCAATTCCGTTGCCAAGGTCGATTTTACCGAACCGTCCAACGAGCTGACGATCGAGAGTATTCTGACCATTGAGAGATATGGGCTCGGTGGGCCGGTGTTCGAAATCGACGACGCAGCGAAGGAATACCCGTTCGTCTACTCTCCAGACGACCGGACGGACCTCGGGCGCATGCTGGAGATCCATTATCCCGACCCGATAGGCGAGTTGGAGCAATGGGCCAAAGGCTTCATCGCCGGTCGTCCCACCGACACGATGGCCCTGCTGACCGATATCAACAACTCGATCCATCAGGGCTTCATGTATCAGGTGCGGCACGAGCAGGGTACGCAGCCGCCGCTGGAGACGCTCCGTCTCGGCAGCGGCTCCTGCCGTGATTTCGCGCTGCTTCTGATCGAGGCGGTGCGCGCACTTGGGTTTGGGGCGCGCTTTGTCACTGGCTACCTCTATGACCCGGCGCTCGATGGCGACGCGCCGGCGGTTGTGGGTGCGGGCGCGACACATGCGTGGGCTGACATTTATTTGCCGGGCGCCGGGTGGGTCGAGTTTGACCCGACGAACGGCACGATAGCGGCCGATAATCTGATCCGTGTCGCGGTCACGCGCGATCCCAGCCAGGCTGTGCCGGTTGCGGGCGGCTTCACCGGCCTTACCGGCGACTATCTCGGCATGGAGGTTGATGTGTCGGTGCGCTCTCAACCGCAGCCGCTGGCCGCGTGAGTAAGCAGCGGTCCGAATGACGTGTTCCGCGGCTACGTGCCGTTGAACAGTCCAGACTAAAGCGAGGAGCCTGCCCACTTCGGCAGGCTCCTCATGCAGTGGTCAGGCAGCTTTGTCGGCGAGGGTCGGGTAGTCGATATACCCCGTGGCACCGCCACCGTAGAGATGAGCCTGATCGAGCTCGTTGAAGGGCGCCCCCTGCCGCAAGCGTTCGACGGCGTCGGGACTTGAGATGAAGGCCTTGCCGAAGGCGACGAGATCGGCCCTGCCGCTCGCCACAGCTTCTTCCGCCATGGCCTTGTCATAGCCGTTATTGACCATCCAGGTGCCGCTGTAGCGCTTGTGCAGCGCCTCGAAGTCGAAGTCCGGCACGATGTCGCGGGCTCCTCCTGTCGCGCCCTCGATCATATGGACATAGACCGGGCCGATCGCCTCCAGCACATCCATCACATGGGCGAAGAGCGCAGCGGGATTGCTGTCGGACAGCCCGTTGGCAGGCGTCACCGGCGAGATGCGGATGCCGGTGCGCGCCGCGCCGATCTCGGCCGTAACCTCTTCCATGATTTCCTTCAGGAAACGGACGCGGTTCTCGATGGTGCCGCCATAGCGGTCCGTGCGCTTGTTGGCGCCGTCGCGCAGGAACTGGTCGATCAGATAGCCATTGGCCGCGTGAATCTCGACGCCGTCGAAGCCGGCGCGGATGGCATTCGCCGACGCGCGGCGGAAGTCTTGGACGATGCCGGGAATCTCGTCGGTTTCGAGCGCGCGGGGCTCGTCAACCTCGGTAAAGGCGTTGTTCACATAGGTCTTGGTTGCGGCACGGATGGCGGAAGGGGCCAGCGGCGCGGCACCGCCGGGCTGCAGCGAGCTATGTGACACTCGGCCGACATGCCACAGCTGTACGAAGATGCGCCCGCCCTTGGCATGGACTTCATTGGTGACCTTCTTCCAGCCCTCGATTTGCGCCTCGGTGAAGATGCCCGGCGTGTCCTGATAGCCCTGGGCGGTCGCTGACACCTGGGTGGCCTCGGTGATGATGAGGCCGGCCGTAGCGCGCTGTCCGTAGTAGATCGGCGCCAGCGGAGAAGGGACGAGGCCTTCGGCTGCACGATTGCGGGTCAGCGGCGCCATAACGATGCGGTTGGCAAGTGTGATGTCGCCGAGGCGATAGGGCTCGAAAAGCGAGGCAGACATAGCGGAAATCCTGTCCGTAGAGGATGAGGTTGCGTTGCACGTAGTCATCGTTCGGCGGCAGGAAAGGGCCAGTCGTTTTGCATTGTTGCAATGCAGCATGCGGATTGATGGCGTTTCCGCTTGGGCTGTCCTGCTTCGGCGGCCGCCGCGCTGCACTTCCGCGCTGGATGCACTAGAAGGGAAACGCCGGCCCACAGAGCGTACCCGCATGATCGATATCGCCTCGCGCGTCTATAATCACACCTGGAAGATCGACCCCATCGTGCGCTCGGTGCTCGACACCGATTTTTACAAGTTGCTGATGGCCCAAACCATCTACCGGCGGCATTTCCAGACGCGGGTGACGTTCGGCATCATCAACCGCACCGCGCGCGTGCGGATTGCGGATTTCGTCGATGAGGGCGAGCTGCGCGAGCAACTCGACCATGTGCGCTCCCTCTCGCTGACGCGCGGGGAATCGACCTGGCTGCGCGGCAACATGTTCTACGGCAAGCGCCAGATGTTCTCGCCGGACTTCATGGCCTGGTTCGAGAGCTTCCGTTTTCCGGCCTACCATCTGGAAAAGCGCGATGGCCAATACGAACTCACTTTCGAGGGGCCGTGGATCGAAACCACGATGTGGGAGGTGCCCGCCCTCGCGATCATCAACGAGCTGCGCTCGCGCGCGGTGTTGCGCAGCATGGGGCGCTTCGAGCTTCAGGTGCTCTATGCCCGCGCCATGACCCGTGTGTGGGAAAAAGTGGAGCGCTTGCGCACGCTGGGCGGCGTCAACGTCGCCGATTTCGGCACGCGTCGGCGCCATGGCTTCCTCTGGCAGGACAGGTGCGTTCAGGCGATGATGGAAGGGCTCGGGGAACGCTTCCTCGGCACGTCCAACTGCCTCATCGCCTTGCGTCGCGAGGTGGAAGCGACCGGTACCAACGCCCACGAACTGCCGATGGTTTATGCCGCTCTGGCGGCCTCTGACGAGGAACTGGCCGCGGCGCCTTACAAGGTGCTGTTGGATTGGCAGGAGGACTACGAAGGAAACCTTCGGGTCATCCTGCCTGACACCTTCGGCACGACGAGCTTTCTACGTGCCGCCCCGGACTGGATCGCGAGCTGGACTGGAATTCGGATCGATTCGAAGGACCCGATCGAAGGGGGTGAGGAGGCGATCGCCTGGTGGGAAACGCGCGGGCAGGATCCGCGGGCCAAGCTCGCCATTTTCTCCGACGGTCTGGATATCGGGGACATCGAGCGCATCTACCGGCACTTCGAGGGGCGCATGCGCATGGGTTTCGGCTGGGGCACGTTGCTGACGAATGACTTTCGAGGCTTCGCGCCCGAGGGACGGCTGGACCCGATTTCCATCGTCTGCAAGGTGATCTCCGCGGACGGTCATCCGACCGTGAAGCTTTCCGACAACGCTACCAAGGCCATGGGGCCGGCCGACGAGATTGTGCGTTACCGCCGCGTGTTCAGCGCGCCGGAGGAGGATCGCCGGGAACTGGCCGTTTAGCCGTCCAGGGCGAGGTATTAACTTCTCATGTGCGGAAGGGCCGCGGAGGCGGGCTCACAGTTGCCGCAATCGCCATACAGGTTGAAAAAACCCGCGATGTTGCTTTCTTGCATCTGCGAACCCGATGGGGTTAGTGTGGCGCCGGAGCGTGCGGGAGTAATTTTGTAGTGGTGCGGCCCCTCGCGGTTGCCCGCCAAAACGGAAAGTGACGCATGCGGCGTGAACAGCAGTGCGAGACCGGCCCGATGGTCGTGGATAGTGAGGGTCCCTCCCTTTGTGAGACCCTCGGCCTTATCGGTTCCAATCGTAAGATGCTGGCATCCGCGGGCTTGTCCTGGTGGGGCATCATGCGCCCCGCCCAGGCGATCTCAGAGTGATTCGCGCAATGCCGACCTCAACTCAGGAACAGCGCGGTTCGGGACTCTCATCGACGCTGGTCAATGATTTCCGCGCCATTCTCAATTCTCTTGAGCAGGAGAAGGCGAGCCGGGGCGATGTCGGCTCCAGCGAGCGCCCGCCGGTCTATGTTCCCGAAACCGCGACCGAGCCCGCCCGTCCCTTGGTGGTGCGGCGTGAGCCGGTCGAGAAGCCCGCTCCGGCACCTTATGCCGAGGTGCGCAGCCGCATCGCTGCACTCGGCGATGTGCGGGACATGTTCCCTTCGCGCGCGGCGGTGATCGAGGCGACGGCACCCGCGCCGCCGCTCCCTTCGGAAGCGCAGCCCGTTGCGGCCCAGCTCCGTCCGGCCGCCTTGCGGCCGGTTCATCAACCGCTTCCCGATACGAGCGGCGAGACACGCCGTCGTGGCTTTGGTGTTGCTGCCCGCTGTGCGGAAGGTGAGGCTGCGGCCCGGCGCCGACGGTCATCGTCAAAGGACGCCTTTACCTGGCAGCGACTCGCCGTGCTTGCCGCCTTCATGACGGTTGTGGGCGTTGGCGCCGTCGCGCTTCAATCGGTTGTCGGGCGCGAAGAGGCCAAGGTTGCGCCGGAAGCGATTGGCAATGCGGCAATCGCCAGCGTCGCGCCGTCGGCACCGATCCCGGTTGTCGCCGCCGCCGAACCGGTAGCCACACCGAGCAATGCACCTTTCCAGATCGCCACGGCTGAGACGCCAGCTTCGGCTCCCGCAAGCGTCGCCTCCGTGGTTGCGGAGGTTCCCCAGCCCACGCTGCGCAACGCCGAGCCGCTGTTCGACACCGCGCCCGCCCCGGCCAATGTGCCCGGCGTGACGGCTTTTGCGCCGGAAGAAGACGCCACGCGAACGGGCCCGGCGCGCGCCGACACGCCAAAGGCGGCCACCGCCGTTCTGCCCGCCCAGGCCCCGCTGCCGCCCCCGGCGCCGCCGAAGCCGGCGGTTGTTGCTGCTGCGACGCCGGCGGCTGCAGCGCCCGCCGCGGCGGCCGATGGCGAAGCAACTCACGCCGG
>JAEZMI010000092.1 GCA_023414975.1 Pseudomonadota bacterium
ACCTCGACGTCCGAGAACTTGATCGGCGAGCCGACGGTCAGGTACTTGCCGAGCTTGGGGTGATCGACCTCGACCACGGTGCCGCTCTTGCGCAGCGACGGGTCGTTGGCGATTTCCTTCATCGACAGCACCGGCGCGCAGGGGATGTCGAACTTGCGCAGGATGTCGATGGCCTCGAACTTCGTCTTGTCGGCGAGCCAGGACTCGATGAAGGCGAAGATGTCGAAGATTTTGTCCTGACGGGCTTCGGCGGTGTTGTAGGCCGGATCGTCGATCCACTCCGGCTTGCCGAGAGCCTTACAGATCGGCGCCCAGGCGTGGCCCTGAATGGTGAAGTAGATGTAGGCGTTCGGGTCGGTCTCCCAGCCCTTGCACTTCAGCACCCAGCCCGGCTGACCGCCGCCGCCGGCATTGCCGCCGCGCGGAACGACATCCGAGAACTCGCCATGCGGGTACTGCGGGTACTCTTCGAGATAGCCCAGCGCGTCGAGGCGCTGCTGGTCACGCAGCTTCACGCGGCAGAGGTTCAGCACCGAGTCCTGCATGGAGACGGCGACCTTCTGGCCCTTGCCGGTCTTCAGCTTGTGGTGGAGCGCGGTGAGAATGCCGATGGCGAGGTGCATGCCGGTGTTGGAGTCGCCGAGAGCGGCGGCCGATACGGTCGGCGGGCCATCCCAGAAACCGGTGGTGGAGGCGGCGCCGCCCGCGCACTGCGCGACGTTCTCGTAGACCTTCAGGTCCTCATAGGCGTGGCCTTCCGAGAAGCCCTTCACCGAGGCGAGGATCATGCCCGGATTGAGCGACTGGATGTGCTCCCAGGTGAAGCCCATGCGGTCGAGCGCGCCGGGGCCGAAATTCTCGACCATGACGTCCGATTCCTTGATCAGCTTGGTCAGGACTTCCTTGCCCTGCGCCGTCTTGGTGTCGAGCGTCAGCGAACGCTTGTTGGAGTTCAGCATGGTGAAGTACAGCGCGTCGGCATCCTTGACGTGACGCAGCTGCGAACGGGTGACGTCGCCGGCGCCGGGGCGCTCGACCTTGATCACGTCGGCACCGAACCAGGCGAGAAGCTGCGTGCAGGCGGGACCGGCCTGGACGTGCGTGAAATCGATGATCTTTATACCTTCGAGCGGCTTGGTCATCGTGGTCGACTTCCCTTTCAGCGTTAACAGTCCGGACGGAGGCTCACCCTGCCGCCGGATTGAGGTCTCCATCCCTCTTGGATGGCGACACTTCCTTCTCCCCACGCCCCGGCCGGGCGGAATGCCGTGGCCGATGGCAACTCCCAGGTGGTGATCGACTTCGGTTCGAGCCGGACTTCTTCTCGCTCACCCTGGCATCAGGCTGCCGGACCGAGGCTCACGCCCCGGCCCGGCGACCTGTATCGTCACCGCCGCGCCCGGTGAGGGGCGGCGGAATCCGCGTGTCACTCGGCCGCCAGGCGCACCGTCTCGCCGACGGCGCCGGAGGCCTTGATGCGCTCGATCTCGCCCGCGTCGAGGCCGAGAACGCTCGCGAGGATTTCCTCGGTGTGCTCGCCCAGCAGCGGCGAACGCTCCACCTCGACGTCGTTGTCCGACAGCTTGATCGGGTTGCCGACGGTCAGGTACTTGCCGCGCGTGGGGTGATCGACCTCCACCAGCGTGCCGGTCGCGTAGAGCGAGCGATCCTCGGCGATCTCCTTCATGGAGAGCACCGGGCCGCAGGGGATATCGTATTTGTTGAGGATCTCCATCGCCTCGAACTTGGTGTGGGCCATGGTCCACGATTCGATGCGGGTGAAGATCTCGTTGAGGTGCGGCAGGCGGGCGGCCGGGGTCGCGTAGTTCGGGTCGGTCTTCCAGTCGGGCTCGTGGATGACGTCGCAGATCTTCGACCAGACCGGGGCCTGGGTGATGAAATAGATGTAGGCGTTGGGATCGGTCTCCCAGCCCTTGCAGCGCAGGATGCGGCCCGGCTGGCCGCCGCCCGAATCATTGCCGGCGCGCGGCACGGAATCGCCGAAGGGGATGCCCTCGCCGAACTGGCTGTATTCGCGCAGCGGGCCGCGCTCGAGGCGCTGCTGGTCGCGCATCTTCACGCGGCACAGGTTGAGCACCGAATCCTGCATGGCGCACATCACCTTCTGGCCGCGGCCCGTCAGCGTGCGCTGGTAGAGCGCGGTGACGATGCCGAGGGCGAGGTGCAGGCCGGTGCCGGAATCGCCGATCTGCGCGGCGGTGACGAGCGGAAGCCCGTCGCGGAAGCCGGTGGTGGAGGCCGAACCGCCCGTGCACTGGGCGACGTTCTCATAGACCTTGCAGTCTTCGAACGGGCCGGGGCCGAAGCCCTTGACCGAGGCGAGGATGATGCGCGGGTTCAGCTCCTGGATGCGCTCCCAGGTGAAGCCCATGCGGTCCAGCGCGCCGGGGGCGAAATTCTCGACCATCACGTCGCAAATCCGCACCAGCTCCTCGAGGACCTTCTTGCCCTCGGGATTCTTGGTGTCGAGCGTGATGGAACGCTTGTTGGAGTTCAGCATCGTGAAATAGAGGCTGTCCGCATTGGGGACATCACGAAGCTGGGCGCGGGTCACGTCGCCTTCACCGGGACGCTCGACCTTGATGACGTCCGCCCCGAACCACGCCAGCAACTGCGTGCAGGTGGGGCCGGACTGAACGTGGGTGAAGTCTAGGATGCGGACGCCGTCCAGGGCCTTTCCCATGGCATTTCCTCTCGAAGTGGTGCCGCGGCTCTGTTTTTGGGGCGGCCGCTTGGCACGGGGGATGAGGGGGGCGGGCGGGAAGCGTTCCCCGCCCGCCCCCGGCTGGATTACTTCTTCTTCACGATGCTCTGCGGATTGAGGCTGCCGATATTGCCCGACTCGCTGCCGGCGGCCGGGTCGATCACCGCGTTGATGAGGGTCGGCGTGCCGGAGTTCATCGCCTCGTCGACGGCGCGCTTCAGCTCGTCCGGGGTGGTGGCGTTCACACCCACGCCGCCGAAGGCTTCCATCATCTTGTCGTAGCGGCTGTCCTTCACGAACACCGTGGTGCCCGGATCGCGGCCGGTCGGGTCGAAATCGGTGCCGCGATAGATGCCGTTATTGTTGAAGACGACGATGCAGACCGGCAGGTTGTAGCGGCAGATCGTCTCCACCTCCATGCCGGAGAAGCCGAAGGCCGAGTCGCCCTCGACCGCGAGCACCGGCTTGCCGGTCTCGACGGCGGCGGCGATGGCGAAGCCCATGCCGATGCCCATCACGCCCCAGGTGCCGACGTCCAGGCGCTTGCGCGGCTGGTACATGTCGATGACGCCGCGGGCGAGGTCGAGCGTGTTGGCGCCCTCATTGACGAGGATCGCGTCGGGACGCTCCTTGATGACCTGCTTGAGAGCGCCCAGCGCCGAGTGGAAGTCCATCGGCGTGGAGTTCTTCAAGAGCCGCTGGGACATCTTGGAGATGTTGACTTCCTTGCGGGCGTTGATCGCGTCGGTCCACTCCTTGGCGGGAGCGGTCCAGCCGGACTTGATGCCGTCGAGCAGCGCAGAGACGACCGAGCCGATGTCGCCGACGAGCGGGGCGGCGATCTCGACGTTCGAGTCCATCTCCTTGGGCTCGATGTCGACCTGGATGAACTGCTTGGGCGCATCGCCCCAGGTCTTGCCCTTGCCGTGCGACAGCAGCCAGTTGAGGCGCGCGCCGACGAGGAGGACGACGTCCGAATCCTTGAGGACGGTCGAGCGGGCGGCGCCGGCCGAGAGCGGATGGGTGTCGGGCAGCAGGCCCTTGGCCATCGACATCGGCAGGAAGGGAATGCCGGAGGTCTCGACGAATTCGCGGATGGTCTCGTCGGCCTGCGCATAGGCCGCGCCCTTGCCGAGGATGATGAGCGGCTTCTTGGCGCCCTTGAGCACGTCGAGCGCGCGCTTGACCGCGTCCGGGGCCGGGATCTGCGCCGGGGCCGGGTCGATGACCTTGACCAGCGACTTGGCGCCGGCCTCGGCGTCCATCACCTGCGAGAACAGCTTGGCCGGCAGGGCGAGATACACGCCGCCCGGACGGCCCGAGCAGGCCGCGCGGATCGCGCGGGCGACGCCGATGCCGATGTCGGCGGCGTGCAGCACGCGGAAGGCCGCCTTGCAGAGCGGCTTGGCGATGGCGAGCTGGTCCATCTCCTCATAGTCGCCCTGCTGGAGGTCGACGATCTCGCGCTC
>JAEZMI010000099.1 GCA_023414975.1 Pseudomonadota bacterium
ACCCGGACGTTGCCCGCGCGCTCGGCACCGCCGGCACGTTCAGCGCCGTGGGCGCCCTGCCGGCGGACGGTCCGGCGACCCTCACCGACCTGACCATCGGCCTCACCGCCCTCGCCGCGCAATTCGCGGGCACCGCGACCAGCCAGTCCATCGAGGGCGATCTCGACGTGCAGCGTCTCGATCTCGCCGCCTTCGGCTCGCTGGCCGGGCGGCCGCTCGGCGGCCAGGCCCAGCTCAAGGCCCGCCTCGCCGGCAGCGCCGACCTCGCCCGCCTCTCGCTGGACCTCGACGGCACCGCGACCGGCCTCGTGACGGGCATCGCCCAGATCGACCGCCTGCTCGGCCAGCAGACCCGCTTCGCCGGCGCCGCGGCGCGCGACGGGGCGAACGCGCTGGCCGTGCGCGATCTCAAGCTGAACACGGACGGCCTCGCCGTCACGGTGGATGGCCGCATCGCCACCGACCTCGCCGATCTCACCGCGAAGGTGGCGCTGGACGATCTCGCCCGGCTCGATCCGCGCCTGTCGGGCGCGGCGCAGGCGGACGCGGCCTTCTCCGGCACGCTGGAGAATCTCGGCGTCACCGCCACGCTGCGCGTCCCGCAGGGGACGGCGATGGACCGACCGCTGCGCGACATCGCGCTGGACGTCACCGCGACCGACATCACCGAGGCGCCCGCCGGCTCCTTCACCCTCGCAGGCGATGTCGCCGGCAAGACCGCGCGCGGCGCCGGCGCGCTGGCTACCGGCGCCGACGGCAGCCATCGCCTGACCGGGCTCGACATCGCCATCGGCTCCGTCACCGCGCGCGGCGACCTCGCCATCGGCGCGGACGGCAAGGCCACCGGGCGCCTCTCCGTCACGGCCGGCAATCTCGCGGACATTTCCGCGCTCGCGCTCACCGAGATCACCGGCCGTCTCGACGCCGATGTGACGCTCGACGTGGTGGATGGCCAGCAGCGTGTCGCCGCCACCGGCGACGCCGCCAACATCGCCTTTGCCGGCCGCCGCCTCGCCGGCGCGCGGATCGACGCCACGGTCACCGACCCGCTCGGCGTGCCCCTTGTCAACGGCACGGCGGATCTGCGAGGCCTCGATCTCGGTGGCACCACGGTGGAGAACGCGACCCTGCGCGCCACCGGCACCACCGCCGGCACGGACATGACGGTCGAGGCGCTCGCACAGGGCTTCACCATCCGCACCGCCGGCCGCCTCACGCCGCAAACCGGCGGCGCGCAGCTCCGGCTCGACCGGCTCGGCGCCACGCGCGGCGCGCTCAACCTCACCCTGGCGGCTCCGGCGACCTTCGTGCTGGAGAACGGCACGGTGAGCACCGAGCGCGTGGTGGTGAACGCGTCCGGCGGCAGCCTCACGCTCGCCGGCTCGGCGGGCGAGACGCTGAACCTCACCGTCGATGCCCGCGCTTTGCCGCTGGCGCTGGCCGAACTCGCCGCGCCGGGCCTCGACATCTCCGGCACGCTCGCCGGCAATGCGCGCGTCACCGGCACGCCCGCCGCGCCGACCGGCACCTACGAGCTGCGCATCGCCCGCCTCTCGACGCCGGACATCGCCCGCTCCGGCGCCGGCCCCTTCGACATCAACGCCTCCGGCGCGCTGGCCGATGGCCGCGCCACGGTGCGCGCCACCGTCAGCGGCGCCAATCTTCAGGGCCTCACCGTCAACGGCTCGGTACCCCTCGGTGCCGGGCAGCTCGATCTCGCGGTGCGCGGCGCCGTCAATCTCGCCATCGTCAACCCGGTCCTCGCCACCACCGGCGCGCGCATCCTCGGCATGGCGAATGTCGACGCCACCCTGCGCGGCACGGCGGCGGAACCGCGCGCCGGCGGCACGGTGCGCATCACCGGCGGCCGCTTCGACGACAATGTGAACGGCATCGCGCTCGACCAGATCCAGGCGGTTCTCACCGGCACCGACCGCTCGATCACCATCACCTCGCTCTCCGCCCGCACCACCAATGGCGGCACCGTCACCGGCCGCGGCACCATCGGGCTGGATCCGGCCGCCGGCTTCCCCGGCCGCATCGACCTCGATCTGGTGAATGCCGCGCTGGTGAACAGCGACCTCATGCGCCTCGTCGCCGAGGGGCGGCTGGGCGTCGAGGGCGCGTTCCTCAACGGGCCGCGCCTCACCGGCCGCGTCACCCTGCGCGCGCTCGATATCTCGATTCCCGACCGGTTCGGCGGCGGGGTGCGGGCGATCAATGTCCGCCACGTCAACGCCAGCAAGGCCTTCACGACCAAGCGCGAGCAGGCGCAGGCGCGCCCCACCGCCGCGAGCCGCAATGACGGCGTCGGCCTCGATCTCGTGCTGGCCGCGCCGAACAACACGGTCTTCGTACGCGGCCTCGGCATGGACGCGCAGCTCGGCGGCGAATTGCGGCTGACCGGCACCACCCGCGCGCCGATCGCGGCCGGCGGCTTCGAACTCCGGCGCGGCAGTTTCGATTTCGCCGGGCGCCGCCTCACCTTCACGCGCGGGCGCATCACCTTCACCGGCACGACCGACCCCGAGCTCGACTTCGTGGCCGAAACCAGCGGCAACGACGTCACCGCCCGGATCATCATCTCCGGCCCCGCCTCGCGCCCCGAGGTGAGCTTCAACTCGACCCCCACCCTGCCGCAGGACGAGATCGTGGCGCGGCTCATGTTCGGGCGGTCGGCGGGCAATCTCAACGCCGGCCAGGCGGTTCAGGTGGCGCAGGCCATCGCCCAGCTCTCCGGCGGATCGGGCGCGCTGGAGAACCTGCGCCGTTCGCTCGGCGTCGACAGCCTCGACATCGGCACCAACGAGGCCGGCACGGGCGGGCAGGTCGGCATCGGCCGCCGCCTCAACGACAACATCTATCTCGGCGTGCGCCAGGGCACGACCTCGGGGTCGAGCAAGGTCACCGTCGACATCGACGTGACCCGCAACATCCGCCTTCAGGGAGCCACGGGCGCCGACGGCTCGGCCGAGGTCGGCATCGGCGCCCAGTGGGATTATTGAGCGCTCAGGCGCGGTAGCGCGGCGCCGGATCGCGCAGCGACAGGCCGGGCCCCACGGCCATGCGGGCGGCGGTGATCGCCTCGAAGCCGGCAAAGTCCGGCAGCGGCGGGATGGTGACGGCCTCGCCCATGTCGAGCCCCTTCAGCGCGGCGTCGACCAGGTCGTCCGCGCTCATCACCGCCTCATCGGGAAACACGTTCGGGTCGAGCCCCGCGCGGTCGAAGAACTCGGTGCGCGTCGCCCCCGGCAGCACCGCCTGCACGCGCACGGGCCGGCCCTGAAGCTCGGCCTGCAGCGACTGGGTGAACGCCAGCACATAGGCCTTGGTCGCGGCATAAGCGCCGGGGAAGAACTCCGGCACGATGGCGACCACCGAGGCGATGTTGATCAGCGTGCCGCGTCCGCGGCGCGCGAAGCTGTCCACCGCCGCCACGGCGAGGCGGGTGAGCGCCACCACATTGAGCTGCACCATGGCGTCGATCTTTGAAGGGTCGGCGCCGACGACCGGCCCCTCCGTGCCCGCGCCGGCATTGTTGACGACCAGCGTCAGCGTGTCGTCCTCGCTGATCCGTGTCGCCACACGGGCGACATCGTCGGGCTGGACGAGATCGGCCGCCAGCACGTCCACGGTGCGGCCGGTGGCCGCCCTCAGTTCCGCCGCCAGCGCGTCCAGCCTTTCGCGGCTGCGCGCGACGAGGACGAGATCGTAGCCGCGCCGCGCGAGCCGATCCGCATAGATCTTGCCGATGCCGCTCGAGGCGCCCGTGACCAGGGCGGTGCCCTTGGAGGTGTCGCTCATAAGGTGGTCTCCCGCGGCCGCGCCGCTTTTCATGATGGTCATCATCATATAGCGGTCCGCCTCTCGGGGCGGCAACCGGCCGCGATCGAAAATGCACGGGCATGACCGATCCGAAGCCGCCCCTCCCGCGTAGACGTGGACGAAACTGGCAGAACGGACCCGCATGACGTCGAGCCCTGCACGACCCGCCCTCGTCTGGCTGCGCGATGACCTGCGTCTTGCCGATAATCCCGCCCTCACAAGCGCGGCGCAGGAGGGCCGGCCCGTCATTCTCGCTTATGTGCTCGATGAGAGCCGTCGGATTCGCCCGCTGGGCGGTGCCGCCCGCTGGTGGCTGGGCCGGTCGCTGGCGCATCTGGCGGAAGACATCGGCCATCTCGGCGGCCGGCTGGTGCTGCGGCGGGGCGATCCCGCGCGGATCATTCCCGCCCTCGCGGAGGAGACCGGCGCCGGCAGCGTGCACTGGAACCGGCGCTACAGCGCGCCGCAGATCGAGCAGGACAGCGCGGTGAAGGCCGCGCTGCGCGAGGCGGGCCTTGAGGTGGAGAGCTGCAACGCCGCGCTGCTGCACGAGCCCTGGACGGTGAAGAACCGCTCGGGCGGGCCGTTCAAGGTCTACAGCCCCTTCGCCCGCGCCGCCGCGCAGCTGCCCGTCCGCCAGCCGGTGCGCCTGCCGCAGACCGTCCGCTTCGCGCCGCCCCCCGATTGCGACGACCTGGCGGATTGGGAACTCGAACCCTCGGCGCCGGATTGGGCGGGCGGGCTGCGCAAGGCCTGGACGCCCGGCGAGGCCGGGGCCCGCGCCGCCCTCGCCCGCTTCCTGTCGCGCGGGCTGGACGGCTATGCCGAGCATCGCGACCGGCCGGACCGGAAGAATGTCTCGCGCCTCTCGCCCTATCTGCGCTTCGGCAACATCTCGCCGCATCAGGTGCTCGCCGCCATCCGCCATGCGGAGGCCGACGGCGCGGCGGCGGCGAAGGACGTCGCGAAATACGTCGCCGAGCTCTACTGGCGCGAATTCTCCTACCACCTGATGTTCCATTTCCCGGAGCTCGCGACGGCGAATTTCAACCCGCGCTTCGACGCATTCCGCTGGGGCGGGAACGCCGTCCATGAGCGCGCCTGGCAGCGGGGGCAAACCGGCTATCCCATCGTCGACGCCGGCATGCGCCAGCTCTGGCAGACCGGCTGGATGCACAACCGCGTGCGGATGATCGTCGCCTCCTTCCTGATCAAGGACGCGCTGATCGACTGGCGCCGCGGCGAGGAATGGTTCTGGAACACGCTGGTGGATGCCTGCCCGGCGAACAATCCGGCGAGCTGGCAATGGGTCGCCGGCTCCGGCGCCGATGCCGCGCCCTATTTCCGCATCTTCAACCCCATCACCCAAGGCGAGAAGTTCGACCCGGAGGGCGATTATGTCCGCCACTACGTGCCCGAACTCGCGCAACTGCCGGCGCAGGCCATTCACAAGCCCTGGGCCGCGAAGCCCGAGGTGCTCCGGGAGGCGGGGGTCACGCTCGGCGATACCTACCCCTACCCCATCCTCGACCATGCCGCCGCGCGCGAACGGGCGCTCGCACGCTATCAGGCCGTTCGCGGCTGACCCCCCGCGACGTTGGCCGTCCACGGTTGCCGCCGGGCGATTAGCCTACTAGTTTCGTGCACTTTCCCAGCGGTCGCGCGGCGCGGCCGTGCAGCGTGCCCATCGGCGGTGATTTCAGGCGATGACGATTCGTAACGGTCTTGTCGACGCGGTCGGCAACACGCCCCTCATCAAGCTCAAGCGTGCGTCCGAACTGACCGGATGCACCATTCTCGGCAAGGCGGAATTCCTCAATCCCGGCCAGTCCGTGAAGGACCGGGCGGCGCTCTACATCATCAAGGACGCGGTGGCGCGCGGGGCGCTGCGGCCGGGCGGGGTGATCGTCGAAGGCACCGCGGGCAATACCGGCATCGGCCTCGCGCTCGTCGGCAATGCGCTGGGCTATCGCTCGGTGATCGTCATTCCCGAGACGCAGAGCCAGGAAAAGAAGGACATGCTGCGCCTCGCCGGCGCCACGCTGGTCGAGGTGCCCGCGGTCGCCTACGCCAACCCGAACAATTACGTGAAGGTCTCCGGCCGCCTCGCCGAGGAACTGGCGAAGACCGAGCCGAACGGCGCCGTCTGGGCCAACCAGTTCGACAACATCGCCAACCGGCAGGCGCATATCGAGACCACCGGCCCGGAAATCTTCGCGCAGACCGAGGGCGAGGTGGACGGCTTCGTCGCCGCGGTCGGCACCGGCGGCACGCTGGCGGGCACCGGCATGGCGCTGAAGGAGCGCAATTCGCGCATCAAGGTCGCGCTGGCCGACCCCTTCGGCGCCGCGCTCTACAGCTACTACACGTCCGGCGAACTCAAGGCCGAAGGCTCCTCCATCACCGAGGGCATCGGCCAGGGGCGCATCACCGCCAATCTCGAAGACGCGCCCATCGACATCGCCTACCAGATCCCGGATGCGGAGGCGGTGCAGATCGTGTTCGACCTGTTGGAGCATGAGGGCCTGTGCCTCGGCGGCTCCTCCGGCATCAATATCGCCGGCGCCATCCGCCTCGCCCGCGAGATGGGGCCGGGCCACACCATCGTGACCATCCTGTGCGACTACGGCACGCGCTACCAGTCCAAGCTCTTCAACCCCGACTTCCTGCGCGAGAAGGGCCTGCCCGTGCCCGGCTGGCTGGAGCGCAAGGTCGACCTGCCGAGCGTGCTCGTGTGATGACCACCCAGCTGCTTTTCCGCGAGGACGCGTACTTGCGCGAGACCGTCGCCACCGTGACCGCCCTCACGCCGGAGGGCGGCATCGTCACGGACCGGACCGTGTTCTACGCCAATGCCGGCGGCCAGCCGGGCGACGTGGGCGTCCTGCGCCGCGCCTCCGGCGCCGAGATCGCGCTGGCCACCGCCGTCTATGGGCCGGACAAGACGGAGGTGATCCACGTTCCCGCCGCCGGCAGCGCCGCCCCCGGCGACCTGCCGGCCGTCGGCGAGGAGGTCACTCTCCGGCTCGACTGGGAGATCCGCCACAAGCGCATGCGCATGCACACCCTGCTGCACCTGCTCTCCGTCGCCCTGCCCTACCCGGTCACGGGCGGGTCCATCGGCGAGGCGGAAGGCCGGCTCGACTTCGACATTCCCGATGCCGGCCTCGATAAGGACACGATCACGGCGAAGCTCGCGCAGATGATCGCCACAGGCGCGGCCGTCACCGACCGCTGGATCAGCGACGAGGAGCTTCTGGCCAATCCGGGCCTCATCAAGACCATGTCGGTCAAGCCGCCCATGGGCACCGGGCGCGTGCGCCTGGTCGAGATCGCCGGGATCGATCTTCAGCCCTGCGGCGGCACCCATGTTCGCCATGTCGGCGAGATCGGCGCGGCGCAGGTGATGAAGATCGAGAAGAAGGGCCAGCAGAACCGCCGCGTGCGGGTCGCCTGGGCCTGATCGCCCCTTAGGGGGCGCGATAACAAACGGCCGGCCCACCGGCCACGGGAGGACGATCCATGGCCTATGATCCCCGCTTCGTCAGCACGGAATGGCTCGCCGGCCATCTCGGCGCGCCGAACCTCGTCATCGTCGACGCCTCCTGGCACATGCCGGCGACCGGGCGCAGCGGCCGGGCGGAGTATCTCGAACGGCACATTCCCGGCGCCGTGTTCTTCGATATCGACGCGATCGCGGACACGTCGAGCCCGCTGCCGCATATGCTGCCCTCGGAACTGGTGTTCCGCGCCGCGATGGAATCGCTCGGCATCGGCCGCACCATGAAGATCGTGGTCTACGACACGGCCGGCCTGTTCTCCGCCCCGCGCGTCTGGTGGACGCTGAAGGCCTTCGGCGCGGTGGACGTGCAGATCCTCGACGGCGGCTTCCCGAAATGGCTGGCGGAGGGCCATCCGGTCGAGGCCGGGGAACCGGCCATCTACCCGGCGAGCTTCGAGGCGCATCTCGACAAGAGCTGGGTCGCCAGCATGGACGAGGTGGCGCGCCGCCTCGCCAATGGCAGCGCGCAGGTGCTGGACGCCCGCGCCGCCGAGCGGTTCCGCGGCGAGGTGCCGGAGCCGCGCGTCGGCCTGCGGTCCGGCCACATGCCGGGCGCGCGCAACCTGCCGGTCTCCGAGGTGGTGAAGAACGGCCGGCTGGTCGATTCCGACGCCATCCGCGCGGCGGTCGAGGCCGCCGGCATCGATACCGCCCGCCCGGTCATCACCAGCTGCGGCTCGGGCGTGACCGCCGCCATTCTCTGGCTGGCGCTCGACGTCATCGGCGCGCAGCCCAAGGCACTCTATGACGGCTCCTGGAGCGAATGGGGCGCGTCCGACCACCCGGTCGCCACCGGCCCGGCGGCGCCGCTCCCCAAGCCATAAGGCCGCCCGAAGAACAGGGCTGCCCCCTAGGCCGCCAGCGTCAGGATCAGCGGCCCGTTGCGCGTCGCGACCACCGTGTGCTCGTACTGCACGGTGAGCGCGCGCGGCTCGCTGTACAGCGTCCACGGGTCGTCGCCATCCTCGGCGAATTCGGCGCCGAGCGAGAGGAACGGTTCGACGGTGAAGACCAGCCCCTCGCGCATCACCCGCCGCTCCGAGGCGTCCGGCCAGGTGGCGATTTCCTTCGGCTCCTCATGCAGCCCGCGGCCGATGCCGTGGCTCGCGAGATTGCGCACCAGCGTGTAGCCGTTCTTGCGGGCGAAGGCGCCGACCGCGGTGCCGATGCCCGCCAGTGGCTTTCCCGCGCCCACCTGCCGCAGGCCGGCCCACATGGCCCGCCTTCCGTCCTTGCACAGCCGCTCGACCGCGCGGCTGACCGGCGGCACGGCGAAGGAGGCGCCGGTATCGCCGAAAAAGCCGCCCTTCTCGGCGGAGACGTCGATGTTCACGAGGTCGCCCGGCTGGATCGCCCGCGCGCCGGGAATGCCGTGGGCGACCTCCTCATTGACGCTGATGCAGGTTGCGCCGGGAAAGCCGTAGACGCTCTCGGGCGCCGAGCGCGCGCCGGTGCTTTCCAGCAGCGCCCGGCCGATGGCGTCCAGCTCGCCGGTGGTGATGCCCGGCTCGATCGCCTTGCCCATCGCCTCCAGCGTCACCGCGACGATGCGGCCGATCGCCTTCAGCGCCGCCAGCTCGGCCTCGCTCGTCACCACCATGGCGGCTCCTCCGCTCGCGTCGCGCGGCCACGGCGTGGCTGATGCCGGGCGCCGCCCGCTGTAGCCGGCGGCAACCCGCCGGGCAAGGCGCCCCTCCCCACGGCCGTCATCCCGGACGGACGACGAGCGATCCGGGAGCGCGTCCCCTCTCGTGATCGGCGGAAGATCTCGCGCCTGCGGCGGCGGGCCGTGCCGCCTGGACACGTCACCTCCATCGGCCGGTTTTTCCTGCACACACTGGCCTGATCGTCCACCTGACTGCACTGACCCGCCACGGCCCGCGCATGAAAACGGCCACCCCGGAAGAGGCGGCCGTTACTTGATTCAACTTCACGGCGCGCAAAGGCCTGCCGTCAAAGGTATAATTATACTTCAGTGCAGAATCTGGCTGAGGAACAGCCGCGTGCGCTCGTGCTGCGGGTTGGAGAAGAACGCATTCGGCTCGTTCATCTCGATAATCTGGCCGGCATCCATGAAGATCACGCGGTTGGCGACCTGGCGGGCGAAGCCCATTTCATGGGTAACGCACAGCATCGTCATGCCTTCTTCGGCAAGACTGACCATGGTTTCCAGAACTTCTTTCACCATCTCCGGGTCGAGCGCCGAAGTCGGCTCATCGAACAACATGATCTTGGGCTTCATGCACAGCGCGCGGGCGATGGCGACGCGCTGCTGCTGGCCGCCGGAGAGCTGTCCGGGGAATTTATGCGCCTGCTCGGGGATCTTCACCTTCGTCAGGAAGTGCATCGCCAGCTCCTCCGCATCCTTCTTGGGCATCTTGCGGACCCAGATCGGCGCCAGCGTGCAGTTTTCGAGGATGGTGAGGTGCGGGAACAGGTTGAAGTGCTGGAAGCACATGCCGACTTCGCGGCGGATCTCGTCGATCCGCTTGAGATCATTGGTCAATTCGATGCCGTCCACGACGATGGACCCCTGCTGGTGCTCCCCCAGCCGGTTGATGCAGCGGATCATGGTCGACTTGCCGGAGCCGGAAGGACCACAGATGACGATGCGCTCGCCGCGGCGGACCTTCAGGTTGATGTCCTTGAGGACGTGGAACTCGCCATACCATTTGTGGACGCCGACCAGCTCCACCGCGACTTCACGCCCCGGCGGGGTGTGCACGGCGGGAAGTTCGTCGCTGGGAACGAGCGAATGGGGTTCAGACATGATGGTTTCTCCGTCGTTCAGCGGCGATGGGAGGTGTTCAGGCGGCGCTCCACGAAGAGCGAGTAGCGCGACATGCCGAAGCAGAAGAAGAAGTAGACGATGCCGGCGAAGGCAAAGCCGGTATAGAGCGTCACCGGGCTCGCCCAGTTCGGATCGGTGAAAGAGGCGCGGAGCTGGCCGAGGAAATCGAAGATCGAGACGATCAGCACCAGCGTCGTGTCCTTGAACAAGCTGATGAAACTGTTCACGATTCCGGGAATGACCAGGGTCAGCGCCTGCGGCAGGATGATGAGGCGCATCATCTGGCTCCAGGTGCGCCCCATCGCCATCGCCCCCTCATACTGCCCCTTGGGAATGGCCTGCAGGCCGCCGCGCACCACCTCCGCCATATAGGCGGCGGTGAACAGGGCGACACCCACCAGCGCGCGCAGCAGCGCGTCCGGGTTGGCGCCTTGCGGCAGGAAGAGCGGCAGCATGTAGGTGGCGAAGAACAGCACGGTGATAAGCGGCACGCCGCGCCAGAACTCGATGAAGATCACCGAAAGCAGCCGGACGACCGGCATTTGCGAGCGCCGCCCGAGCGCCAGCGCGATGCCGAGCGGCAGCGAGGTGACGATGCCGGTGACGCCGATCACCAGCGTCACCAGCAGCCCGCCCCATTGCCGCGTCTCGACATAGTCGAGCCCGAAATCGATGTCCCACGCCATCACCAGCACGCCGAAGGCGGCGAAGCAGATCAGCGTCGTGCGCGCCGCCGCCAGCCCCGCCCCGCCGAGGCCGGCGATGATGGCGCCGATGATCGCGGCGATGAGCACCGCCGTCAGCACGAAATCCACCCAGAAAGTGAGGTTCACGCCGCCGATCGAGGCATTGCCGGTGAGCGGGCTGATGAGGCCAAAACGCTCCAGCAGGAAGGCCGAGGCGTCGATGTTGCCACCGGTGAGCAGCACATAGGCGATGATCGGGTAGATGACGAAAAACAGCAGCGAATTCAGACGCTTCATCGGCGCGCTGGGGATCAGCAGCGGCACCAGGAGGATCGCCCCGAGGGCGAAGACGAGATTGGGCCGCCACCGCTCGGCGCTGGGATAGAAGCCGTAAATGAGCTGACCGAACTTGGCGTGGATGAAGGGCCAGCAGGCGCCGACATCCGGGCCGAGGCAGGCCTCGCGGTTCTCGCCCGTCCACACCGCGTCGATGAACAGGAAGCGGATCAGCGGCGGGAAGATCAGCAGCGCGAGCGCGATGCCGATCAGGGTGAGGATGGTGTTGAGGACGCTGGAGAACAGGTTCTCCCGCATCCAGCCCAGCGGCCCGAGATTGCGCACGGGCGGCGGCAGGGGCGTCTCCATCTGTGCGCGGATGAAGGTGCCGTCGTCGAAGGTCAGGCTCATGGCGCGCTCCTCACCGTTCCACGAGCGCGACGCGCTTGTTGTAGGCGTTCATGATGACCGAGGTGATGATCGACAGGAGCAGATAGACACCCATGGTCATCGCGATGATTTCGATCGCCTGGCCGGTCTGGTTGAGCGTCGTGCCGGCGAAGACGGCGACGAGATCCGGGTAGCCGATGCCGACGGCGAGCGAGGAGTTCTTGGTGAGGTTCAGATACTGGCTGGTGAGCGGCGGAATGATCACCCGCATGGCCTGCGGAATGACCACCAGCCGCAGCGTCTGGCTGTTCTTGAGCCCCAGCGAATGAGCCGCCTCGGTCTGGCCATGGCTCACCGCCTGAATGCCGGCGCGCACATTTTCCGCAATGAACGCAGCCGTATAGGTGGCCAGAGCGACGGTGAGCGCGACGAATTCCGGGATGACCCGCACGCCGCCGACGAAGTTGAAGCCCTTCAGCTCCGGGCGCTCGACGGTGATCGGGAAACCGGTCGCCACCATGGCCGCCAGCGGCACCAGGATGAGGATTCCGAGGCCGATGGGCAGCATGGGAAGCCGGCGACCCGTCTCCTCCTGCCGCGCGCGGGACCAGTAATTGATCAGGATCACCGCAAGGATCGCGGCGCCGATGGCCCACAGCACGGTCCCTGCGCCCTCCCCGAAGATCGGCCGGGGAATGATGACGCCACGGTTGGAGATGAACACCTCGTCGAGGATGTTGATGCTCTGGCGCGGGTTCGGCATCGCGCTCAGCACGGCGAGGTACCAGAACAGGATCTGGAACAGCGGCGGCAGATTGCGCAGCACCTCGACATAGACCGTCGAGAGCAGCCGGACCACGAAGTTCTTGGAAAGACGGCCGATTCCGACCAGGAAGCCGATGATGGTGGCGAGGACGATGCCGACCACGGCGACGAGGATGGTGTTCAGGAGGCCGACGACGAAGGCCCGGCCATAGGTCGACGTCTCGCTGTAAGGGATCAGCGTCTGGTTGATGCCGAAGCCGGCGGTGTTGTCGAGAAACCCGAAACCGGTCGCGATCTTCTGCGCCGCCAGATTCTGGCTGGCGTTGTCGACGAACATCCAGCCCAGGAAAACGACCGCGATCAGGGCGATGATCTGCAGCCCTATGCTGCGCACTTTCGGGTCGTTGATGAAAGAACTCTTCCCGCCGGGTGCGGGTGCGCTCAGATCGGTCATGGTCCCCCTCACCCCTTGCGGGGCTTACTTGCTGCATCCGGCGCCGAACTTTTTGTCAGCTTCCGGCAGGAATGGCTCCCGGTCCGGGGACCGGGAGCCCGTCACGTCTGCGATCAGCGGATCGGCGGGGCGTACTGCAGGCCGCCCTTGCTCCACAGCGCGTTCACGCCGCGGGCGAGCTTGAGGGGGGTGTCGGGACCGACGTTCTTGTCATACATCTCGCCGTAATTGCCGACGTTCTTGATGATGAGGAAGGCCCAGTCATTGCCGAGGCCCATGCCCTCGCCGAACTTGCCTTCGGTGCCGAGCAGGCGCTTCACTTCCGGGTTGGCCGAGGACTTCAGCTGCTCGTCGACATTCTTCGAGGTCACGCCGAGCTCTTCGGCGTTGAGCTGCGCGAACAGCACCCACTTCACGATGTCGAACCACTGGTCGTCGCCATGGGCAACCACCGGGCCGAGCGGCTCCTTGGAGATGATCTCCGGCAGGACGATGTGATCGTCCGGGTTCGTCAGCTTGAGACGCTCGCCGGCGAGGCCCGAGCGGTCGGTCGTCAGCACGTCGCAGCGGCCCGCGTCATAGGCCTTGACCACCTCGTCATTGGTGGCGAAGGCGATGACCTCATAGGTCATGTTGTTGGCGCGGAAGAAGTCGGCGAGGTTCTGCTCGGTCGTGGTGCCGGTCTGCGTGCAGACCGAGGCGCCCGAGAGCTCCATGGCCGAGTTCACCTTCTTGTCCTTGCGGATCATGAAGCCCTGGCCGTCATAATAGGTGACGCCGGTGAAGTTGAGGCCCAGCGAGGTGTCGCGGGTGATCGTCCAGGTCGTGTTGCGCGACAGGACGTCGATGTCGCCGGACTGCAGCGCGGTGAAGCGGTCCTTGGCGGAGAGCGGGGTGAACTTCACCTTGGTCGCATCGCCGAAGACGGCCGCCGCGACGGCGCGGCAGAAATCCACGTCAAGGCCGGTCCAGTTGCCCTTGTCGTCCGGCGTGGAGAAGCCCGGCAGGCCCTGGCTCACGCCGCACTGGACGAAGCCCTTGGACTTGATCTGCTCAAGCTTGGTCGCGGCCTGCGCGCCCGTGGCCGCAAGGCCGATGGCGCCCGCGACGGCAAACGTGGAAATGAGGCGTTTCATGTGTGCAGCCTTCTTTAACGGTTCTGAATTGACGTTCCGGACCCAGTCGTGCGGAACGTCGCCACGACTAAAGCAATTCACATGCCGCCTCGCGCCGGGCAAGCGCGCCACGTGATGCCCCCTTCGTCTATAGTCCACGAGACATCATGCTGTAGGATGCTGCGGCAGACGCGGGGTCATCAGAACGCCGTATTCACGCACGGTCAAGCACTACCCCCGTAGCCGCAACCGCCCCTTCTATGGCATTTCCCAACCGTAAAGTGACCTTCCGGCATGGCCTCCCTCCCCAACGACCCCGCCTCGCCCCGCTATTCCGTGGAAACCGAGTTGGTGCTGGCGGGACGCGACCCGGCGCGCTTTGACGGCTTCGTGAATACCCCCATCGTCCGCGGCTCCACCGTCCTGTCGCCCACCGTCGCCGATCTCGAAGGCCATACGGGCCGTTACACCTATGGACGCCGGGGCAACCCGACCGTGGAAGGGCTGGAGACCGCCTTGACCGCCATCGAGGGCGGCGCGGGCGCGGTGCTCACCCCCTCGGGCCTGTCGGCCGTCAGCGTGGCCCTGCTGTCGGTGCTGGGGGCGGGCGACCATTTGTTGATGACGGACAGCGCCTATCTCCCGACCCGCCAGTTCTGCAACAGCGTGCTGCGGCGCTACGGGGTGGAGACGACCTATTACGACCCGCTGGTCGGCGCCGGCATTGCCGATCTGCTCCGCCCCACCACGCGCGCGGTGTTCCTGGAATCGCCGGGCTCCCAATCCTTCGAGATGCAGGACGTGCCGGCCATCGTCGCGGCGCTGCGCGGCACGGATGTCGTCACCCTCATCGACAATACCTGGGCGACCCCGCTCTTCTTCCGGCCGCACGATCACGGTGTCGATGTGTCGATCCAGGCCGGCACGAAATATCTGAGCGGCCATTCGGACCTGAACATCGGCACGATCTCCGCCAACGCCGCCACCTTCGCGCGGGTGAAGCAGACCCATGGCGATCTCGGCATCACCGTGGCGCCGGAAGATGCCTTTCTGGGCGCGCGGGGCCTGCGCACCCTGGCGGTGCGGCTCGCCCGGCATCAGGAATCGGCGTTCATCGTGGCGCGCTGGCTCGCCGCGCGGCCCGAGGTGCTGCGCGTGCTGCACCCCGGCCTGCCCGAACATCCCGGCCACGACATCTGGAAGCGGGATTTCGCGGGCGCGTCGGGCCTATTCAGCATGATCCTCAAGCCCGTTTCCAAAGCGGCGGCGGACGCGTTCCTGGACAGCCTGGCGCTGTTCGGCCTCGGCTACAGTTGGGGCGGCTATGAGAGCCTGGCGATCCCCTTCGATTGCCGCGCCTACCGCACGGCGACGCGGTGGGAGCCGGGTGGCCCCGGCATCCGCATCAATGTCGGGCTGGAAGACCCGGCGGACCTGATCGCCGACCTCGAACAGGGCTTCGCCCGCCTGCGGGCCGTCGGCGGCTGACAGCGGGCCGGAGAAGGCGCTGGGCTCGTGGTCAGAGCGCGGCCGGCCGATCCGATGGATCAATCCGGGCGCATCGCGCCCTAGCCACCCGTGCGGCGATAGAGCGACAGGCGTACGGCGCGCCCATCCGCATAGGCGATACCGCCAATGTCGACGGTGCGCTCAAATCGCAGGCCGAGCGCCTCGGCGCGTCGGACGAAGCGAACCTCCTGCCGCCGCTCGATGAGCACGAGGTGGCAGCCGCTTTCGCGCAGGAAGTCGGCAGCCGCCGCGCCGTCCATGAAGCGCACGCGTCCCGGCAGCAGGAAGGGCAGGCTCGGCTCGTCATAACCAGCCGCGCCGACCACCATCGGCTCCGAGCCCGCCGGGCAGGTCTCCCGCTGGATGGCGGCCGCCACACGCGGCGAGACCCACAGGCTCTGCATCTGTGGCACCAGCAATTGCATGACGCCGAAGCCGGAAATCAGCATGCCCAGAACGGCGAGAAGCGCGGATTTCTCAACGCCGTACTCGTGAATGGCCGCGGCGGCCGTCACCAGGGCGAAGAAGCCGAGCAGCAGCAGAGGCCAGGCCAGCAGGCTGGTCGTCCGGTCGAACATGGCGAGCCCGAGCAGGGCCGCAATCGCGATCACCGCGCCGATGACGGGCCACAGCCAGAGCACGCGGGCGAGCCGCGCATTGGTCAGCGCCATGGCGCCCCGTTCCACGGCCATGCCGATGGCGATGGCAATCGCCGGAAACAGCGGGAGAAGATGCGCGGGAAACTTGGTAGGCACCAGTTCCAGCACCACCCAGGCCGGCACGATCCAGGCAAGCAACAGCCGGACGGAGCGGAGCCGGCGCGCACGCCAGATGAGCGGCGCCGCGAGCACGGCCAGGGGCGCCGCGGGCCAGAACATGCCCCAGAAGGCAACGAACAAGGTGCCGGGCAACGGCCCTGCCCCCTGGAAGGCGGGCGCCACGCGGCCCATCAAGGCCCGCGCGGCCGACGCGGCATGGCTCTCATCCATGCCGAAATGGCGCAGCAGGAACCACGCAAGCCCCACCGCGCCGCACAGAGCCAGCCCCACCAGAGGGAAGCTGACGCGCAGCGCGCGCGCCGAGCGGTCCACCGCCATCAGGGCGGCGAGGGTCAGCAGCGGATAGAGAAGGCAGATGAGCCCCCGCGTAAACAGCGCCGCCGCCAGCGTGCCCCAGAACACGAGCACGCGCGGCCGCTCGGCGGGCGCGGGCAGCGGCGCGGCGATGTCCGGCGCGCCCGTCGGCAGATAGAGCCGGGCCAGCGCGCCGAGCATCGTCGCGCCCGCCGCCAGCATGAAGGCATCCGGGAGGGCGAGACGCGAGGCGACGCCAACGGCCGCCGAAGACCCCACAAGAATGGCCGCCAGCAGCGCGGCGCGCCGTCCCGTGAAGGCAAGGGCCGCCCAGAAGGTGAGCAGAACCGCCGCGATGGCGGCGACAAGCGAGGGCAGCCGGTAGAGCCAGATGGTGCGGTCGGCGGCCTCGACGCCGGCGATGCCGCCCGCGCCGACCACGGCGGACTGCACCCAATACCAGCCGAG
>JAEZMI010000116.1 GCA_023414975.1 Pseudomonadota bacterium
CTCTATGCCGACACGCTGCTCCCCAATGTCGCGGCGGGCCTTGAAGCGGCCGGCCGCACGGGCGAGGGTTACGAGCGGATGATCGAGATGAAGGTCTCCTTCGACACCGACAAGGCCCGCGCCTTGCAGGACACCCGCTGCTGGGCGGCGCTCGGTCTGTCGCCGGAGGAGAAGATGACCACGGAAGACCCGCTGGAGATGGAAAAGCTCGCCGACGCCCTGCCGCTGGAGCGGGCGGCGAAGCGCTGGATCGTCTCCGACGACCCGGAGGAGCATGTGGCGCGCATCCGTCCCTATCTCGATCTCGGCTTCAATCATCTGGTCTTCCACGCGCCGGGCGAGGACCAGAAGCGCTTCCTGCGCCTTTATGCCGAACAGGTGCTGCCGCGCCTGCGCGCGCTCGCCGCCTGAGCCATGGCGGCGGGCGTGCACCTCGTCGCGCTGGAGGGCCTGCCGCTCATCGCGCCGGGCGATGATCTCGGCGCGCTTCTGGCCAAGGCGCTCGCCCGCGCGCGTCTCGCGCCCGGCGAGGGTGACGTGCTGGTGCTCGCGCAGAAGGTCGTCTCCAAGGCCGAAGGGCGTCTCGTCCGCCTCGCCGACGTCACTCCCTCGGCCGAGGCGCGGCGCGTGGCGGAGGAGGTGCGCAAGGACCCGGCGCTGGTGGAACTCATCCTGTCGGAGAGCCGGCGCATCGTGCGTGCCCGGCCGAACGTGCTCATCGTCGAGCACCGGCTCGGCCTCGTCATGGCCAATGCCGGCATCGACCAGTCCAACGTACCGGAAGGCTTCGCCCTGCTATTGCCGGAGAACCCGGACGCCAGCGCGGCCCGGCTGCGCGCCCGCCTCGCGCTGCCGGGCGGGCGTTTCGGCGTCGTCATCAACGACAGCTTCGGCCGCCCCTGGCGGCGCGGTACCACCGGCGTTGCCATCGGGGCGGCGGGGCTGCCGGCGCTGGTCGACCGGCGCGGCGAGGCGGACCTCTACGGGCGCCCGCTCCAGGTCACGATGATCGCCTTCGCCGATGAGATCGCCGCCAGCGCCTCGCTGCTCATGGGCCCGGCCGCCGAGGCACGGCCGGCCGTGCTGCTGCGCGGGCTGGACTGGCGCGCGGCGGAAAATCCCGCGAGCCATCTCATCCGCCCCGAAAGCGAGGATCTCTTCCGATGACGCAGGGCTTTGCCGGCACGGTCGTCGCCCTTTCCGGGGGCATTGGCGGGGCGAAGCTCGCGCTGGGGCTCGACCGCGTGCTGGCGCCCGGCCAGCTCACCATCATCGCCAATACGGGCGACGATTTCCGTCATCTCGGCCTGCACGTCTCGCCCGATATCGACACGCTGCTCTACACCCTTGCCGGGCTCGACGATCCCGTGCGCGGCTGGGGCCGGCGGGATGAGACCTGGACCTTCATGGCTGCGCTGGAACAGCTCGGCGGCGAGACGTGGTTCAGGCTGGGCGATGGCGACCTCGCGGTTCATGTCGAGCGCACGCGGCGGCTGGACGGGGGCGCGACGCTGTCCGAGGTGACGGAAGGGCTGCGCCGCACGCTGGGCATCGCGTCGGCCATCATCCCGATGAGCGACGCCCCCGTGCGCACGCGGGTCGAGACGGACGAAGGCTGGTACGACTTCCAGCACTATTTCGTCCGCCATCAGTGCCGCCCGCGCGTGCTGGGACTCGACTTCGCCGGCGCCCCCGCCGCCACCCTCGCCCCGGCCGCGGCAGCGGCGCTGGCGGACCCGGACCTTGCCGCCATCGTCATCTGCCCGTCCAACCCCTATCTCAGCGTCGATCCCATTCTCGCCGTTCCCGGCCTGCGCGCCGCCATCGGCGCCTGCCGCGTGCCGGTGATCGCGGTCTCGCCGATCATCGCCGGGCAGGCGGTGAAGGGGCCGACGGCCAAGATGATGACCGAACTCGGCCTCGTGCCGTCCGCCGCCACCGTCGCCGCCCATTATGACGGGCTGATCGACGTCTTCATCGTCGACGAGGCCGATGCGGGGCTGGAGATCGCCGGCCTCTCCGTGGTGGCCGCGCCGACGCTGATGCGCGGCCTCGACGACAAGATGGCGCTGGCGCGCCGCGTGCTGGCGCAGATCGGGGCCGGACGATGAGCAGGGCCCGCGGCATTCCCGGCCACCTGCCCGTCGACCTGCCTGTCGACGGCCCCGTCGATGTGCGCGGTCTCGTCGCCGTCGTGCCGGTGAAGCGCTTCGCCGACGCGAAGCGGCGCCTTGCGCCGGCGCTCTCCCCCCGGCTGCGCGCGGCGCTCGCCCGCGCGATGCTGGAGGACGTGCTGGCCGTGCTGGCGCAGCTGCCGGGTCTGGCCGTCCGGCTGGTGACGGCCGAGCCGGACGCGGCGCTCATCGCCGCCCGCATTGGCGCCGGGCTGATCGACGAATCGCCGGCCCGCGCGGGGGAAGAGCCGCTCAACGCGGCGCTCGCCCATGCGGCGGGGGTTCTGGCGGGGGAGGGCGCGCGCGGCATCCTCGTCGTGCCGGGCGACGTGCCGGGCGTGCGGGCGGCCGAGCTGCGGGCCTTCATCGCCGCGCATCCGCCGGGCACGGGTCTCAGCCTCGCCGCGGCGCATGACGGCTCGGGCACGAATGCCCTGTTGGCGACGCCGCCGGGCCTTGTCGGCTTCCACTACGGTCCGGGCAGTTTCCCGGCGCATGGCGAAGCCGGGCGCGCGCTCGGCCTGGTGCCGGTGCTGCATGGCGCGGCCGCGCTGCCGGGCCTTGCCGGCGACATCGACCTGCCGGAAGACCTGCCGCGCCTCCGCGCCCTGCCGGCCGGGTGCCGCAGCCGGGCGGTTCTGGAC